>CAZNFK010000014.1:0-34871 GCA_964572365.1 uncultured Flavobacteriaceae bacterium
CCGCCGCAGAAGTAAATAAATTAAGAAAAGCTACCGGTGCCGGTATGATGGATTGTAAAAAGGCATTGGTTGAAGCTGAAGGAGATTACGATAAAGCTATCGAGATCCTTCGTAAAAAAGGTCAAAAAGTTGCCGCTAACCGTGCCGACAGAGAATCTTCTGAAGGAGCTGTGATCGCAACTGTAAACGCTGACAGCACTCGCGGAGTGATCGTTTCTCTTAACTGTGAAACTGACTTCGTTGCCAAGAACGATTCATTCGTGCAGTTGGCCCAGGATTTCGCTAACCTTGCTTTAGTCGTAAACTCTAAAGATGAGCTTTTGGCTAAAGATTACAAAGGAATTACTGTTCAGGAGAAATTGACTGAGCAAACAGGAGTTATCGGTGAGAAGATCGAGATCGGTGACTTTAGAACTTTGGAGGCTCCTTTCGTTGGATCTTACATCCACGCTGGTAACAAGATCGCGGTTCTTACAGGTCTTTCAGCAAAAACTGACAATGCAGAGGAAATTGCAAAGAACGTTTCTATGCAGGCAGCTGCAATGAATCCTGTTGCTTTGAACGAGGATGGTGTTGACCAGTCTGTAGTTGAAAAAGAGATCGAGATCGCTAAAGATCAATTGAGAGAAGAAGGTAAGCCAGAGGATATGTTAGACAACATCGCCAAAGGTAAGATCAAGCGTTTCTTCAAAGACAATACTCTTGTGAACCAGGCTTTCATCAAGGACAACAAAATGACTGTTGCCGAGTACGTGAAGTCTGAGGACAAGGATCTTTCTGTTGTTGCTTTTGAAAGAGTAGCTTTAGGATAATTTCTTCGGAAAAATCATATTAAAAAACCCGTTTCTAAAAAGGAACGGGTTTTTTGCTTTTTATGAGATCGATCAATTACGCTCAAAGGTCATGATCACCTCTTCACTTTCAGGGATAGAGGGATATAGATTTCCAATTTTGAACCTGGCAGGATCGAGTTTATTGAAATATAATTCGGTACTCCCCTCCTGTCCTTCAGTCAGACTCAAAAAGATAGAATCTCCATCGATCCTGTAAGTATACTCTTCCCGATTGCCTTCCCCATCTATCCTGCTCATCTTATTTTCTGATGAAAAAATGAGGGTCGTACGTTCTGTCACCGGTGAAACCTCGATCCATTCTCCCCTAAGGTTTTTTTCCACAAGATCATCAGTTTCACAAGAAGTCAGGGTAACGAGGATCATAACCAATAATCCTTTAAAAATAAGCGCTTTTTTCATAGATGTATTATTCCATGGAAGTGTCTTGTTCCGTTAATAAAAATATAAAATTTCCACCTCCCTGTTCCCCCATCCCAATTATATTTTTTGCGGTCTGTATCACATTAATAATTTCCTTAGTTTTGCACAACCCACAATTGACTTACATGCACTACAAAAGAATTTTACTAAAACTTTCAGGAGAAGCCCTTATGGGCAACCGCCAGTACGGAATTGACCCCGAACGTCTTGCTGAATATGCCAAAGAGATCAAGGCAGTAACCACTAAAGGAGTTGAAGTCGCCATCGTGATTGGTGGCGGAAACATCTTTCGAGGGGTTGCGGGAGCCAGCCGAGGAATGGATAGGGTGACCGGAGACCACATGGGGATGTTGGCCACGGTGATCAACGGACTGGCTTTGCAGAGTGCTCTTGAGGATGCCGAAATTGAGACCCGCCTGCAGTCGGCCGTAAAGATCAATGAAGTAGCCGAACCCTTCATAAGGAGAAAGGCCATGCGCCACCTGGAAAAAGGTCGCGTAGTGATCTTTGGAGGGGGAACCGGAAATCCCTATTTTACGACAGATTCTGCAGCAGTTTTAAGAGCTATTGAGATCCACGCCGATGTGATCCTGAAAGGCACCCGTGTTGACGGAATTTACACTGCCGATCCTGAAAAGGATAAAAAAGCTACTAAATTTGATTTTATTAGCTTTGATGATGTGTTGACCAAAGGTTTGAAAGTAATGGATACCACGGCCTTTACCCTAAGCCAGGAAAACAAATTACCCATCATCGTTTTTGACATGAACAAACCCGGAAACCTTGAAAAAGTGGTTACCGGCGAAAATATTGGAACCAAAGTAAACCTGTAACAGCTTACTCTTTTAAAAGCAGTTTTAATTAAGTTTTAAAAATGAACGACGAAATAGATTTTATTCTTGACAGCACGAAGGAGGATATGCAGAAAGCCATTATCCACCTCGAAAAACAACTGGTAAACATTCGCGCAGGAAAGGCAAGCCCTGCCATGCTTGGAAGCGTAAAAGTGGATTATTACGGAGCACAGACCCCTTTGAACCAGGTGGCCAACGTAAACACACCAGATGCCAGGACTATTTCAATCCAACCTTTTGAGAAGAGCCTTATCCAGGCGATCGAAAAAGGAATCATGCAGGCCAATCTCGGATTTAACCCAATGAACAACGGGGATAATGTGATCATCAATGTACCGCCGTTGACCGAAGAGCGTCGCAAGGAACTGGCTAAGCAAGCCAAATCTGAAGCAGAAGAGGCAAAGATCGGGGTGAGAAACGACCGCAAGAATGCGAACCAGGAGATTAAAAAACTCGACATCTCTGAAGATCTTAAAAAGATCGCTGAAGATGATGTACAAAAGTTGACAGATACTTACATTGAAAAGATCGACAAGATCCTGGCTGTTAAGGAAAAAGAGATCATGACAGTCTAAAAGACCCAATACAAGTTTTAAAAAAGCGGCCCTAGCCGCTTTTTTTATTCCCACCACTTCAATCCTTCCTTTTTAAACCTGACTTCTGCCTTTTTTCGATCAAAAAGTAAGAAGCCTTTCTTACCTTTGCAGCCCTGAAAAAAGAAGAATGTCCAAATTTTTAAGCTTCGAATTCTGGAACACCGTTGCGCGAACCATTCTTCGCAACCGGATCCTGATTCTTATAATAATATTTGCATGCACCGTTTTCCTGGCTAGTCAGTGGAAAAACATGCGATTTTCCTATACCGAAGCTAACCTGTTGCCCGATGATGATGAGATAAACCTCCAGTACCAGGAGTTCCTGGATAAGTTTGGGGAGGAAGGCAATCTCATAGTAATGGCGGTGAATGATCCTTCCCTTTTCACCCCTGAAAAATTCAATGCCTGGAATGAGCTTGCTCAAAAGCTTAACTCCTATTCCGAAGTCGATTTTACCGTGTCTATTGGTGACCTGAAGAAACTTCAGAAATTCGAGGACCCCGGCCGTTTTGAAATGGTTCCGTTTATTCAGGAATCCAATCCTGACAGTCTTGAAGTAGCAGAATACAAAGAGGAATTATTTGAAAGGCTTCCGTTCTACGAAGGGCTGGTTTACAGTAAAACCAGCAACACGGTCCAATCTGCCATCTACTTAAAAAAAGATATTGTAAATACAGAGATTCGCCGGGATTTTGTGGTGGATGAGCTGATACCGCTTATTGAAAAGTTTGAAAGAGAGAACGATCTTAACGTATATGTCTCGGGAATGCCGTACATACGTACGCTCAACTCCCAGAACATCATTGATGAGATAGGTCTTTTCATTGGAGCAGCCCTTTTAGTTACCTCGTTGATCTTTTTCTTCTTTTTCAGGTCCTTCAGGGCTACCCTTATCTCAATGGTCACAGTGGTTATTGGGGTGATGTGGGCCTTTGGAGTATTAGGCCTGTTGCATTACGAGATCACTGTTCTCACAGCCATTATTCCGCCGTTGATCATCGTGATCGGAATTCCCAACTGTATCTTCTTGATCAATAAGTATCAGCAGGAAATAAAAAAACACGGGAATCAGGCAAAATCCCTTCAACGGGTGATCACCAAGGTGGGGAATGCCACTTTAATGACCAATCTTACCACAGCTTCAGGTTTTGCCACTTTCATTCTTACTGAAAGTACCCTGCTTAAGGAATTTGGGATCGTGGCTTCGATCAACATCATCGCCATTTTTGTGCTCAGTTTGTTGATCATTCCTATCATCTACAGCTATATGCGCGTTCCGAAGCAAAAGCATTTAAAACATCTCAACAAAAGGTGGATAGGCGGCTTTGTAGACTGGATGGAGCGCATGGTAAGACACCACAGGATAAGTATTTTCATTATTTCTATCGTTCTGCTTGTCGTCAGTATAATCGGCATATATACGATCAGGATCTCGGGAAGCCTTCTGGAAGATATGCCGAAATCTGCAGGCTTTTTCAAGGATATAGAATTTTTCGAGGATGAGTTTGACGGGGTAATGCCCCTGGAGATCCTTATCGACACCCAAAGGGAAAAAGGGGTGATGAAGTTGTCCACTTTGAAAAGGATGGAAGAGCTTCAGGAGTTATTAGCCGAAGAAGAGGAGCTTTCCAAGCCACTTTCGGTGGTGAACCTGGTAAAATATTCAAAACAGGCCTATTACAACGGTAATCCAAAGTATTACCAGTTGCCCACTTCCCAGGAACAGAATTTTATTCTGCCCTATGCCAAAGACCTGGGCGGTGACGGCAATAATATCCTCAACACCTATGTAGACAGCACCGGGCAATATGCCCGCATGACTACATTCATGAAAGACATTGGTACCGAGGAAATGGAAAGGATCGAAGAAGGTCTTTGGCCCAAGATCAAAAAGATCTTCCCCGAGGAGCGGTATAAAATTGAAATGACGGGAAAAGCCCTGATCTTCCAAAAAGGAACAAATTACCTGGTAAAAAACCTGGTTATCTCCCTGAGTCTCGCCATTCTGCTAATAGCCCTGCTCATGGCCTGGATGTTCAAGTCCTGGAGAATGATCCTGGTTTCGCTCGTGCCTAACCTACTGCCTCTACTGGTAACCGCGGGAATGATGGGATATCTTGGAGTACCTATAAAACCTTCAACGATCCTGGTCTTTAGCATCGCTTTTGGTATCTCTGTAGACGACACCATACATTTCCTTGCAAAATACAGGCAGGAATTGAAGGCGAATAACTGGAAGGTTAAACGGTCGGTTTATGCCGCCTTGAGGGAAACCGGGGTGAGCATGTTCTATACCTCTATAGTTCTGTTCTTCGGATTTTCGGTGTTCATGATCAGCAGTTTTGGAGGAACGGTCGCTCTGGGCGGTCTGGTATCGGCTACTTTGCTGTTTGCCATGCTTTCCAACCTTCTGCTATTGCCGGCGCTTTTATTGTCCCTTGAAAAAGAGATCGCCAACAAAGAGGTGTTGAAAGAGCCTGCCATCGATATTATTTCCGAAGAAGATGATTTCCTAGAAGAAGGTAAGAAAAAGAAAAACAAGTCAAAATAAAGAAGCAAAGATCAAAGAAATAGACCGACAGGGTAAGCTTTCAATTACTTGCCAAGCTTAAGCGGAAAAATTATCTTTGTTTCCCAAATTAAAAGAAGATGATAAAAGCCAAAGTTGCTGAACTTTTGAACAGCACTCAATTTTTACAGGAAGTACAGGTTAAAGGTTGGGTTCGTTCCTTTAGAAGTAATCGTTTCATTGCTCTTAATGATGGTTCTACCATAAATAACATTCAGTGCGTGGTGGACTTTGAGAAGATGGACGAAGCGCTCCTTAAGCGTATTACTGTAGGAGCAGCTATTAAGGTGAAGGGAACCCTGCAGGAGAGCCAGGGAAGCGGCCAGAAGGTAGAGGTGCAGGTTACTTCTGTAGACATTTTGGGTGATGCCGATCCTGAAGAAGTAAAATTCACTATTCTTTCTCCAAAAAGACATTCTCTCGAAAAGCTAAGGGAACAGGCCCATTTAAGAGTTCGCACCAATACTTTTGGAGCAGTGATGCGTCTGCGTTCCAAGCTTTCTTTCGCGGTACACAGCTACTTTCAGAATAACAATTTCCATTACGTAAACACTCCTATCATTACGGGTAGTGATGCCGAAGGAGCCGGGGAAATGTTTAAGGTGACTTCATTTGACCTGAATGATATTCCAAAGAATGAGGACGGAAGCATTAACTACAAGGAAGATTTCTTCGGAAAAGAAACTAATTTAACTGTATCTGGTCAGCTGGAAGCGGAAACTTACGCTTTGGGCTTAGGACAGGTGTACACTTTTGGACCTACGTTTAGAGCAGAGAATTCCAACACATCGAGGCATCTCGCTGAATTCTGGATGGTAGAGCCCGAAATGGCATTCTGCGACCTGGATAAGAACATGGACATTGCCGAAGATTTTATAAAATATGTTCTAAAATACATTTTAGAGAACTGCAAGGATGATCTTGCATTCCTGGAGCAACGTCTCGCAAACGAGGACAAAGCCAAACCTGAAGCTGAAAGAAGCCCGATGGGACTTACAGATAAACTGAAATTTGTCATCGAGAATAACTTCAAAAGGGTTAGCTATACAGAGGCTATCGAGATCCTGAAGAACTCAAAGCCTAATAAAAAGAAAAAATTCAATTACATTATTGAAGAATGGGGTGCCGACCTGCAAAGTGAGCATGAGCGGTATCTTGTAGAAAAGCATTTCAAGTGTCCCGTGATCCTTTTTGATTATCCGGCCAACATCAAGGCTTTCTACATGCGCCTTAACGAAGACGGGAAAACCGTGCGGGCCATGGATATCCTGTTTCCGGGTATTGGGGAGATCGTGGGTGGTTCACAAAGGGAAGAACGGCTTGACGTGTTGAAGAAAAAGATGGCCGAGTTGGATATAGATGAAAATGAACTTTGGTGGTATCTCGATACAAGAAAGTTCGGAACCTGTGTGCACAGCGGGTTCGGACTTGGTTTTGAGCGCCTGGTGCAGTTCGCCACAGGCATGTCTAACATAAGGGACGTGATCCCATTTCCGCGAACCCCGCTCAACGCAGAATTCTAACTGTAATGCTTTCCTAAAGTACTCATAAAACAATCTGCAAAGTTTTACGTTTGTAGATTGTTTTTTTATTTTTATAGAAACCCCAACAGTATATGCTAAAGCAGCAGTTAAATTTAAAATTATCCCAGAAGCTTTCTCCTCAACAGATCCAGTTGATGAAACTGATTCAATTGCCTACCCAGGCTTTTGAGCAGCGACTCAAACAGGAGATGGAGGAAAATCCTGCTTTAGAAGGCGGAAAAGAGGAAAAGGATGATTATGACGAAGATTTTAGCAATGAAGAATACCAGGATGAAGATCCCGGGAACGAATCCATAGAGGCCGAAATTGATGTTGATGAATACCTGAGTGATGACGAGATACCCAGTTACCGTCTACAGGCGAACAATTACAGCGCAGATGATGAAGACCGGCAGGTGCCATACGCTTCGGGAACCTCTTTCACCCAGTATTTAAAAACACAACTAAGCACCCTTCGCCTCAACGATTCTGAAAAGGAAATTGCCGAATTTCTTGTGGGAAGCGTTGATGAGAGCGGCTACATAAGACGTTCTGTACAGGATATTGTAGATGATCTTGCTTTTACCCAGAATATTTATACAGATGATGCCACGGTAGAAAAAGTACTGAAACATGTGCATGAACTCGATCCTGCCGGAGTTGGCGCGCGCTCCCTTCAGGAGTGTCTGCTTATTCAGTTAAACCGAAAAGAACCTACCAGGCAGGTAAGTCTCGCTGCCGAGATCATCGAGAAATCTTTCGATCAATTCAGCAAAAAGCATTACCAAAAGCTGCTTTCAAAGCATGATATAACCGAAGATGAGCTTCGCGAGGCCATCGACGTCATAGAGCACCTAAACCCGAAACCGGGCGGCGCTTATTCCGGAAATACCCGCATGATAGAACATGTGATCCCAGATTTCACCATCAAGATCGTGGATGGGGAACTGGAACTGAGCCTTAACGGAAGAAATGCCCCCGAGATGCACGTTTCAAAAGATTACAGCGAAATGCTCAAAGGGTATAAGGAGTCCAAAGAAAAATCCAAGGCTCAAAAAGATGCCGTGATGTTCATCAAACAAAAACTGGACGCTGCAAAATGGTTCATAGAAGCCATCAAACAGCGTCAAACAACGCTTTTTGTGACGATGAGTTCCATCATGAATTATCAGAAAGAATATTTCCTCACCGGCGATGAGCGAAATCTCAAGCCAATGATCCTGAAAGATATTGCCGACGAGATCGATATGGATGTTTCAACGGTGTCACGGGTTGCGAACAGCAAATACGTCGATACCCCATACGGAACCAAGCTCATCAAGGATTTCTTTTCTGAATCTATGAAAAATGACCAGGGAGAAGATGTCTCAACCAGAGAGATCAAGAAGATCCTTGAGATGACCATAGAAGACGAGAACAAAAGAAAGCCTTTAACCGATGAGAAGCTGGCAAAGATGCTGAAAGAAAAAGGATACCCTATTGCCCGAAGAACGGTTGCCAAATACCGGGAACAGCTCGATATTCCGGTGGCTCGTTTACGTAAAGAGATCTAATGAACTTCCTGTTAAAGAGTGTTTCCTACCTTTTTCACCCCGTTTGGATGCCTTTTGCGGGCACTTTGTTGTATTTCCTGATATCTCCCCGCTTTTTTCCTGAACCTGTGGTTAAAGCCAAAATTCTGGCCATTGCCATTATGACCGTCTTCATTCCAATTGTGTTCTATCTTATGTTGAAGACCCTGGGAAGGGCAAAATCGCATTTTCTATCTGAAGTAAAGGAGCGAAAATGGCCCCTACTGTTCTCGGCATTCCTTGATCTCCTCATCTTGAAGTTTGTTCTGGATACTTTCGACTACCCTGAACTTTATTATTTTTTCCTGGGAATCTTCCTCTCCACAATGTCTGCTCTCCTGCTGGTCTTTCTCAAGATCAAGGTAAGCCTTCACATGCTAGGACTGGGCGGAACCACCGCCTTCCTTATACTCCTGAGCTTCCATTTTAACCTGAACCTTATTTACACGATCAGCTTTTTAATAGCCATCACCGGTCTAACGGCTACTTCCAGGCTGCACTACAAGGCACACACTTTTACTGAATTGATCCTGGGAACTCTCCTGGGAATTGTCCCACAAGTGGCCGTTGCCCTTGTGTGGTTATAAAAGGTAGAACATGAGCCCCACCTGAAAAGTCCTTAATTCCACGTTCTCCCCATTTACAACCGCATCATCATTAAAGAAAGAGTTGAGACTATAATAAAAGTGAAAGTTGAAGGTGTTATAGCCAAAGGTAAAGGTGGCACCCAGTCTAAAAGGATTGAATTCGGGCACATCGGTTTGTCGTACAGTATTCTGGGGTTGCTGAAAATTTGAACGGAAATAATATACGTAAGAAGGGCGCAATCCAGTATAGATCCTCCAGAATTTATAGGATTCAGCAGTAGAGGTGCGCCATCGAAATTGTATAGGAACATCTACAGATTGCGTGGAGAACCTGTTCCTGTCATAATCAACTTCTTCCCTGTCAAGGATCCTGAAAATGGTCTTTTCGGTTCCGGATTCCTCCCCGATGAACAGGTTTTGACCATAAGTATTGATGGACCATCCCAGGCCAAGGCCAAGAGCTATATTCCTGCGTTCGTTCAAAGGGAAATCCCGAACTACCCCGGCATGAAAGCCTCCTGAAAACTGAGGTCCTGTAATATTATCTGGTTTTCCCGAAAGCAGATTGTAGGTAAAACCAATGTATATCTGGTCTTCCCTGTAAAGGCTATCCACAACCTCAGGTTCAGGCTCTCCCTGGGAATAAACCCCAACAGAAGAAAAGATCACGGCAAGGAGGAGTATATTTCTGAGCGCTGACATGGAGACTGATTTGAAACAAAGATAGGATTTAACTGAGTGTGGGCATAAAAAAATCCCTTTCTAACAACCGTTAAAAAGGGATCTTTTATATAAGAAAGTAATGAATAAGATCTATTCTAAGTTTTGTGAAGCTGTTCCAGTACGGGTAGTATAGTTGATCTTAAGCGCTTCGGCTTTTCTCAACTCCTGTTTGATATCTGAAACAAGCCCCATATTCGTTTCCTCATCAACTTTTAACGCTGTGGTAAGGAACGGTACAAGCTCTTCCCTTTTGGCCTCCCTTTCAGAATAAATAAATTGCTGAATCTCACTAACATCCGCAAAATTATCGTTCAACTGAATACGGGCTTCGGTTCCAAAATTCGACTTGTAACGTGAGCTGGGCTTTCCTGCATAGATGTACATGACCAGGTCTTTCTTATCAAGTTTCTCAACCTGATCTGCGTAAGGCAAAGTGTTTTCAACCTTCAATGTAGTCTCCCGCATAGTGGTAGCCACCATGAAGAAGAAAAGAAGCATGAACACGATATCCGGCAAAGACGCGGTATTAACAGCAGGTAGTTCACTACTTTTTTTCTTTGTGAATTTAGCCATTTTTTAAATTTTATTCGTTTAGTTACTCTTAGGATCTGCTTCAGACAGCTTTTGAGGCCACATATCCCTGATCTCCTGAATTTGCTCCTTCAATTGCTCCTTGTTTCCGCGATAATTCACATCATCGTAATCAGCTTCCATCTTTGAAAAAGACTTACCATACAATCTCTGTGCAGTACGATCACGCAACTCGTTGTAAGCGGCAACCAATTCATTCTGTACAGCGATGTAAGTTCCGTATTCGGTTTGACGGTCGTTCACCAACATGATAACCGCCTTTTCCGGATTATCAGAAGATTCTGGGTCTCTGGCTCCCTGACAATAGTCACAAGCCTCTTCCCCTACTCCACCTCCATTGTCTAAGAAGGCTTTCGCGGCTGCTCTAAGGTCCTTAAGCTCCATTAACTCTTCTTCTACTAAAAGGTCATTATTTCGGCTTACTATAACCTGGAAGATGTTCTTTTGCTTAATAATAGGTGGTTCCACTTCCTCTTCCTGCATTGGCGGCAACTTTCGGCTAATACCGCTATCGGTTTCAATAGTGGTGGTCACCAAAAAGAAGATTAAAAGCAAGAAGGCAATATCGGCCATAGAGCCGGCATTTACTTCAGGTGAAGATCGTCTGGCCATAATTTTCTATTTAATAAGTTTTTTCACTCCTGAGATCACCATCAGCAAGATTGCAGTAGCAGCCAGTATGTAAAAGGTTATTAATCCGGCACCTACCCAGTGCACAGTGTCTGCTGAGATCACCTCTCCATCATTCATAGTCATTTCTGTTCCACCAGAGAAAAGATAAGCCACCACGACTATAAGTATAAATACACCTACAGAAAGTAATGTTTTCTTAATATCACCGGTGAACAGTCCTTTGATCACATACACCAACACGAGCAGGACGATTAAAGCAAATATGAAATACGCCACATATAAGAATGGAGTAACCACACTCGCCTGCAGGTCGGCAGAACTCTCAATAGCGTCATCTCCGGCCATGAGAACCCTTCCCCAAAGGATGAGTCCCACAACTCCGATCACGAGCGCTAGATATTTTAATATTTTATGTAAGGTCATAATTTTCGTTCGGTATTATTATACTCTTCTTTTGTTCTTGTAGTCAACCAACATGTCGATCAAAGTGATGGAAGCATCTTCCATATCGTTCACGATTCTGTCGATTTTTGCAATGATGTAGTTGTAGAAGATCTGAAGAATAATCGCAACAATCAAACCAAATACTGTAGTAAGAAGTGCCACTTTAATACCTCCCGCAACCAAAGATGGCTGCATATCTCCGGCAGCTTCAATTCTATCGAAGGCCTGGATCATACCAATTACCGTTCCCATGAACCCAAGCATAGGTGCAAGAGCGATAAATAAAGATACCCATGATACGTTCTTCTCAAGTTGTCCCATTTGAACACCACCATAAGCTACAACTGCTTTTTCTGCAGCTTCTGTGCTCTCATCTGCACGGTCAAGTCCCTGATAGTAAATAGAAGCAACAGGTCCTTTTGTATTTCTACAAACTTCTTTTGCAGCTTCGATACCACCGGTGTTCAAAGCATCCTCAACATCCTGAGCCAATTTCTTGGTATTTGTAGTAGACATGTTAAGGTAGATGATTCTTTCAATGGCAATCGCCAAACCAAGGATCAAACACAAAAGAACGATACCCATAAATCCGGCACCACCTTCAATAAAACGTTTTTTCAGCTCCTGGTGAAAACCTAGGCTTTCCTCTTCCACTTCTTCGGAAGCAGCAGCCTGATCCTCATCCTGAACAAAGTTCACCATAGTGCCTGGCAAAGCGTTCACGTTATTTGTCGCATTTACATTTACGGCTCCGAAAACCATAATTGTAGCGATTACCAAAATTGAAAATAATCTTTTCATTACTTTTTTTCTTAATTTAATTAGTTAACGGGTTTAAAGATATAAATATTTATTCAAATAAATATAACCAGCAGAGAGGAAGGGATTCGAACCCTCGATACGCTTTTGGCGTATACACACTTTCCAGGCGTGCGCCTTCGACCACTCGGCCACCTCTCTAAATGTAAAAATCACCGTTTTCTTTAACGGTCCGCCAAATAACGAAAAAAATTATAAGCCGGTCAAGTTTGAACCTTAATTTTTACGTTATCTCACCGCGCAGGGAAGTCTCAAAGATAGTCTTAAAAACTTTTGGCGATAATTCTTTTGCCAGCAGATACATAACTTTTGCCACTGCTGCTTCGGTAGTGATATCTTTTCCCGAGATCACCCCTATTTTCTTGAGCTGCGTACTGGTCTCATATTGGCCCATAGCCACACTACCCCCTATACATTGCGTCACATTCACCACCACAACACCCCTGGAGATCGTTTCTTTTATGAGATCTACAAACCATTCTTCTGTTGGCGCATTCCCGCTGCCGTAGGTTTCCAGAATGACCCCCTTTAGATCTTCCTTTGAAAAAATGTGCTCCAACAGGGACCGGTTTATCCCCGGAAAAATCTTCACCAGGGCAATACGATCTTCCAGTCCTTTGTGAAGCTTCATCTTTCTTCTGCGGTTGGGCTTCCATAATGCCTGCTCGTTCACGGCTAAATGTACTCCCGATTCCACCAAAGGCGGATAATTCAAAGAGGCAAATGCCTGAAAATGCTCTGCATTGACCTTCGTGGTACGGTTACCCCTGTACAATTTGTACTCGAAATAAAGCCCCACCTCTGTGATAACCGGGCGCCCATGCCTCTGCAAGCCCGCAATTTGAATACTGGTAATTAGATTTTCCTTGGCGTCGGTCCTTAAGTCTCCAATGGGTAATTGAGAACCGGTGAGGATAATAGGTTTGGAAAGGTTTTCAAACATGAAGCTGAGAGCCGAGGCGCTATAAGACATGGTATCACTGCCATGCAGAACAACGAAACCATCGTACTTCTCATAATTCTCCTCAATGAGCTCTGCCATCTGCAGCCAAAAAGCCGGCCGCATGTTGGAAGAGTCGATGGGCTTACTGAAACTCACCGTCTCAATATTATGCTCTAAAAGTTTAAGTTCAGGAATGTTTTGCAGCAGCTCATCAAAATTGAAAGCTTTCAACGCCCCCGTCTCAAAATCTTTCACCATACCAATGGTACCACCGGTATAGATGAGCAAAATATCAGAGCTGGTTTTCATTCAGTGCTGTTTTGTTAATAACAGGATTGGCATACATCAGTAGATAACTGTTCACCTCCAACGCGTTTTTCACGTCAACCCTTCTGGTAAGGCGACGTTCGAACTGCCTTTTTTCCTTCAGGCTGTAGTGCGCTTCAAATTCCTGGCTCCCGTTTAAAAGATCACAGGCGATATAATTAGCCGGCCATAACCGGTAATTTCTATAGATCTGTCTGTCAATATAAGCCGTAAGGGCCTGCAGCTGCTCATTTACCGAAACCGATTCCTTCTCCAGCTTTTCATATTCAGAAATACTGATTGGCTCCCCGGCAGCAATATGGATGCGGCCTTTATTCCCCAAAGCTCCTTTTAGGATGGACTTGAAGTCTTCATTAGCCGATTTGATGTAGATAGTCTCCATGCGTTTCGCAAGGATCTCGGGCATCTTCAAAACATCTGTAGGATCAAATTCATACGAAATGGAAACCGGAACGATCTTGAGCTTTGCAAGATATTGAGCAACTGTATCATCATGCTTGGCCATCGCTAGCATTTTCAAGACTCCCTGTTGGGTATGGTCATTTCCATCCTTGGTCCTGCCTTCCCGCTGTGCCATCCAAACCGATCTTTTTTCTTCCAGAAGAAGCTTTCTTATATATTCTGAAAGTTTCTGAGAACTCTTTAGCATTTCCCTTGGAGAAAGTCCTCTTCTCACCAGGAAGTTTCGGTTGAGTTTTGAAAGGGCAAGCAAAAAAGGTTTTTGAACAAGATTATCCCCAATGGCCGAGGCGGTCATTTTTAATTCAGCTTCATAAAGAACACAGTTGAGCAAAGAAGTGTCCAGCACGATATCCCGGTGATTGGAGATATACATATAAGCTTCATCCTTTTTAAGATGATCAAAACCGGAATAAGACAAGCCTTCCGAACTTTTCTCCAGCACCTTCTGCACCGTAAGATAGATCACACTGGTTTGAAAATCCCTGATGGAAGTGCAGGAAAGTACCTTTTCTTCTATCTGCTCATATTCCATATCGGGAAAAGTAAACTGCAAAAGAGCTTTAATCATTGGGTGTTTTACATATGCCCGCAGCGCCTCCTGCACTTCGTCATCATTGTAAAACCTTATATCATCGTAATTTGCCACTATTTTTCGCTTATGGTTAGCAAATGAACAAAATTTAAAAGAATTCCATCCTTCATATTTCAAATATCTCTTTGGATGTTGCAGTAGTAACTTTAGCAACTTCTTCCTGCGGAAGGCCGTACACTTCAGCAACTTTATTTAGCACTTCGAGTATGTATTGACTTTCATTTCTCTTTCCGCGATATGGAACCGGCGCCAAGTACGGGGCATCTGTCTCCAACACGATCTCGGTCAAAGGGATCTGGTTTAAGAAGGTATCGACTTTGCCATTTTTGAAAGTTACCACTCCGCCAATCCCAAGCTTCATGTTATACGATAAGGCCTTTTTCGCCTGCTCAAGGTTGCCGGTGAAGCAGTGGAAAATTCCGAAGAGATCTTCTCCTTTTTCCTCTTCCAGAACATCAAAAACTTCATCGAAAGCATCCCGGCAATGAATAACAATGGGCAACGAATGCTCCTTAGCCATCCTGATCTGTCGCCTGAAGGCTTCCTTCTGGATCTCGAGCGTGGTTTTGTCCCAATACAGATCAATACCGGTTTCTCCTACCGCATAAAATTTCCGGGAAGCCAATTGCTCTCGTACAATCTCCAGCTCCTCCTCATAATTTTCCTTTACATGGGTTGGATGAAGGCCTGCCATCAAAAAAATGTTTTCAGGGAAGGCTTTTTCAAGGGCATACATCGAATCGATGTACCCGCTATCAATGGCAGGAATAAAAAACCGCTTAACTCCTGCCTTTATCGCCCTTTTTATCATCTCTTCCCTATCTTCATCAAAAGCCTCACTATATAGATGGGTATGCGTATCTGTTATTGTCATAAATGCAAAAATAATTTATTTTATACACCTATCTTTGTCAAAAAGAAAAGAATGTCGTCTCTGAAAAAGTTTTTAAAAGAAAAAGGTTACAAAAAGATACCTCTAACATACACTGCCACACAGCATCTCGAATTAAAAGCAAAGATCAATGATATAGAAGGCACTTTCATTCTGGATACCGGGGCCTCCAGCTCTTGTGTGGGTTTTGAAGCCGTCTCCCATTTTAACCTCTTAGCCGAAGACTCTGAAGTAAAAGCTGCCGGTGCCGGGGCTACAAATATGATGACCCAGATCGCGCAAAAGAATATCGTTGAGATCAAAGGCTGGAAAAAGAAGAAAGTTGACCTTGTTCTTTTTGACCTTCGTCATGTCAATGACGCCCTGGTAAAACATAAAGCTGAAAAGGTTCAGGGTATAATTGGCGCCGATATACTTAAGAAAGGAAAGGCGGTCATAGATTACAAGTCGATGAACCTCTTCCTGAAATAATAAAACTAGGGGTTTTCCCCCATACCATTTGGTTCATGGTTTTCGGAACTTTAGGATAACCCTAAAATCTTAAGCTATGAACTCATTTGACCACAATGACCACTTACCGGTCTTACCCGTAATTCTTGCACTCGCGGTGATCTTCGTATTAATACTGAACATCTACACCCTTTTGAGCTATTGACACCAAAAAAGGATATTATAAAAAAAGGGCAACGATCCATGATCATTGCCCTTTGCTATTTTAAATCAAAAAGCTTTACAACTCCAAAGCTCTTTTCACGTCATTATCCATCAATAATTCTTCAGGATTCTCAAGTGCTTCTTTAATCGCAACAAGGAATCCGACAGATTCTTTTCCATCGATGATCCTGTGATCATAAGAAAGGGCTACATACATGATAGGTCGAATTTCCACGTGTCCGTCAATGGCCACAGGTCTTTCCACAATATTATGCATTCCTAAAATCCCACTTTGAGGAGGGTTTATAATTGGAGTTGATAACATAGATCCAAATACTCCCCCATTGGTAATAGTAAACGTTCCGCCGGTCATTTCATCTACAGTGATCTTTCCATCCCGAACTTTTATGGCCAGTCGTTTTACTTCAGATTCAACAGCCCTGAAGCTCATATTCTCAACATTTCTCATTACAGGAACCATCAAACCTTTAGGACCTGAAACAGCAATACTGATGTCTTTATAATCATAGGTGATCTGGTAATCACCATCGATCATTGAATTCACTGCCGGATAAAGATCAAGTGCCCTAACCACAGCAAGGGTGAAGAAGGACATGAAACCAAGGCTCACCCCGTGTCTGTCCTTGAATTCATCTTTGTACTGCTTGCGCAGTGAAAAGATAGCCGACATGTCTACCTCATTGAAAGTGGTCAACATGGCGGTGTCGTTCTTGGCGCTTACTAGACGCTCAGAAACCTTACGGCGCAGCATCGACATCTTCTTGCGGCTCTCCCCTCTTTTTCCGGTTCCCGGAGTACCCATAGAAGGTTTAGCGTTTACGGCGTCTTCTTTGGTGATCCTGCCATCACGGCCGGTTCCGGTTACCGTCTTGGCATCCATTCCTTTTTCGTCAAGGATCTTCTTGGCCGCGGGAGAAGGACTTCCGGTAGCATATGAATCCTGTTGCTGCGAAGGAGTAGAAGATTTCGAAGGTGTTTCAGTTTTAGCTTCGGCTTTTTCCTGGGTCTTTTTTTCTGAAGTAAGCTCTTCTTCTTTTGCTGAAGTCGCTTCTTTTTCCTCTTTTACTTCAGATTTACCTCCTTCCGGTTTTGGCGCGTCGGTGTCAATAAGGCAAACAACCTGACCTACCGCCACGGCATCTCCTTCCTCGGCTTTCAAGGTAATGATCCCGCTTGCTTCTGCAGGAAGCTCTAAGGTTGCCTTATCACTGTCAACTTCAGCAATTGCCTGATCTTTTTCAACGTAATCTCCGTCTGAAACCAGCCATTGAGCGATTTCAACTTCGGTGATGGATTCTCCCGGAGAAGGGACTTTCATTTCTAAAGCCATGATTTCTTCTTTTTTATTTTCTTACCGGCCACGGCCGGGGGTATATTAATTATTAAATTTTATTGTGGACTTTCTGTTGTCTTATCGAATACTGATGCGATCACTCTTTCATGTCGTTTTTTGAACCTTACCGAACTTCCGGCTGCGGGTGACCCATAGAACTTCCGGCTGCAAACCCTGAATTTCTTGGACTCTTCAAAGTGCAACAAGAGGTGACTATATGCTCCCATATTTCGAGGCTCTTCCTGGGCCCAAACGATGTCGTCGGCATTTTTGTATTTTTCCATGACTTCCTTCATTTGGTTTATGGGTAAAGGGAACAGTTGTTCGATCCTTACCAGGGCAACATCGTCACGGCTCTCCTCTTCTTTGCGCTCCAAAAGATCGTAATAGAATTTCCCGGTACAAAATACCAAAGATCTTACATTATCGGGTGAGGCAGTCGCATCATCGATCAAAGGCTGGAACGTACCATTGGCAAATTCTTCTTTAGTGGAAACCACTTTAGGATGCCTCAATAAGCTCTTCGGCGTAAATACGATCAACGGCTTTCTATAGTTCACTTTCATTTGCCTTCTTAGCAAATGAAACATATTAGCAGGAGTAGTAACATCGGCCACGAACATATTATCCTTGGCACATAATTGCAGGTATCTTTCCATTCTACCCGATGAGTGCTCTGCTCCCTGCCCTTCATAACCGTGCGGCAACAACATCACCAACCCGTTCTGAAGTTTCCATTTATCTTCGGCAGCCGAGATATATTGATCGATCATGATCTGGGCACCATTACTAAAGTCTCCGAACTGCGCCTCCCAGATTGTAAGACAGTTAGGACTCGCCATGGCATATCCATAATCAAACCCAACCACGCCATATTCAGAAAGCAGGGAATTAT
This sequence comes from uncultured Flavobacteriaceae bacterium, assembly GCA_964572365.1. Taxonomy (GTDB): domain Bacteria; phylum Bacteroidota; class Bacteroidia; order Flavobacteriales; family Flavobacteriaceae; genus Salinimicrobium. The sequence continues at coordinate 18,304 of CAZNFK010000014.1, forward strand.
AGATCTGGAAATCACAGGAAGCTCCTTCATTTCGGTCGCATACTGTTCCTTCTATCGTGTTTAAAAGGATGATCTCCTCCTCGCTGTCTTCTACTTTTACAACAGCATGCCGGTGCGAAAAAGTTCCCCTTTCCACATCCTGGCCGCTCATCCTCACATAATATCCTTCTTTAAGAAGCGTGCCGTAAGCCAACAGCTCGGCCATACCCCAATCCATACTGTTGGATTCAAAGTACATCTTATGCCGCAGGTCGATCAACTTCCGGATCTTCCTCATGAATTTTTTATCTTCTGGTAGCTTTGATACTGCTTCAGCAACCTCATCAAGAACCTTCATATCAACGGTAGTATCAACCGGTTCCATCATGCGGGTTTCGTCAACATGTTCAAAACCTTCCCATTCATCCTGCATAAAAGGGGTGATCCTGGTGGTTTCTTCTTTTCGCGAATCTTCCAGGTTTTCTTCCAGTTTATTCTTGTACTCTTCTTCCAGCTTTCCTACATGAGCGTCATCTATGAGACCTTCAGCTTTAAGCTTTTCGGCATAAATATCTCTCGGATTCTTGTGTGCACCAATAGCCTTGTAGAGTTTTGGCTGAGTAAATCTTGGTTCATCCCCTTCGTTGTGACCGTATTTTCGGTACCCCAAAAGATCAATAAATACGTCTCTTCCAAAGGTCATTCTATAGTCAAGGGCGAAAAGCACCGCATGGACCACAGCTTCGGCATCATCGGCATTGACATGCAGAACCGGTGAAAGGGTGACCTTGGCGACATCTGTACAGTATGTGGAGGAACGTCCATCGAGGTAGTTAGTGGTAAACCCAACCTGGTTGTTCACTACTATATGAATGGTTCCACCTGTTTTATATCCGTCAAGCTGGGCCATTTGCACAACCTCATACACAATCCCCTGACCAGAGATCGCTGCGTCTCCGTGAACAATTATGGGCAAAACATTTTGAGCCTGCTCCTTATAATGACGATCTTGTTTTCCACGGGTGATCCCTTCAACCACGGCACCTACTGTTTCCAGGTGGGACGGGTTCGGGGCAATATTGATATTGATCTCCTTTCCGGTATCTGTCTTACGACAGGAGGTCCAACCCAGGTGGTATTTTACATCCCCGTCAAAAATATCCTGCTCATAATCTTTCCCGTCAAATTCACTGAAGATGTCTTTGGCGCTTTTTCCGAAGATATTGGTAAGCGTACTAAGACGTCCCCGGTGAGCCATCCCCATCACGAAATCTTTAACCCCAAGATCGGCTGCCTTTTCAATGATGGCATCCAGGGCAGGTATAAGGCTTTCCCCCCCTTCAAGGGAAAAACGCTTTTGACCCACATACTTGGTATGCAGGAAATTTTCAAAAGAAACAGCCTCATTCAATTTTTTGAGAATGTGTTTTTTCTGCTCTTTATTAAAGCTTGGCTGGTTCTCGTTGATATTTAATTTATTCTGTATCCACTGGATCTCTTCCGGCTTTCGGATATACATATACTCGATACCGATAGAATCACAATACACCTTCTTAAGGTGCACAATGATCTGCTCTAAAGTAGAAGGTCCAATTCCCAGGATCTCCCCTGCATTGAAAGTGGTTTGGAGGTCACTTTCTTCAAGTCCGAAATTCTGTATATCTAAAGTGGGGCTGTATTTTCTTCTTTCCCGAACGGGATTGGTCCTGGTAAAAAGGTGCCCGCGGGTGCGATATCCCTCTATCAACTTCACTACCTGGAATTCTTTCACAACCGGCTCCGGGATCTCAACTGCTTCCCCGCTCTGCGGATGTTCCAAAACGGCATGACCGTTAGAAGAATTTTCCATTCCAAAGTCAAAGCCCTGGAAAAAGGCCCTCCAGCTTGGTTCTACACTGTCGGGATATTGTAAATACTGGTCGTAGAGTTCAGCAAAATAGGCTGTATGTGCGGCATTTAAAAATGAAAATTTATCCATAAGGTGAAACTACTGTTTCTATTTTTTAAAACTCTACAAAAGTACAATTTTTAAAAAAGATAAAGAGATCCAATTCCTATATTTATCCCTTCACTTAAAATAATTTTAACAATATGAGGCTTCAGTTATTCAAGAGAAAACGTTTTTTACTTTTCATAATAATAAGCCTATGCACTCATTCTTATGTTTTTGCACAAAACATAAACACTAAGAAGGAATCCGGTTTTTATGATAATGTTAGGTTCGGAGGAAGCCTGGGAGCAAGTTTCAGCGATAATGCCTTTAGTGCCTATTTAGCACCTAAAGCAGTTTATGATTTCAACCAGCTTACCTCTGCCGGGATAGGTTTAGCCGGATCTTATACCAATGCCGATAATTTTTCAGCTCATTCCATCTCCGGAAGTCTTATTGGTTTGCTGCGGCCTGTACGCAACATTCAGTTATCGACCGAATTTGAGGAAAATTATGTTTCCAGAAACTGGGAGCTCGATGGCGCCAATAAAAAAGAATCTTACTGGTACCCCGCGCTCTTTTTAGGCGCCGGCTATACCACCGGGCCTGTTACCGCAGGAATTCGATATGATGTATTGTATGATGAGCAAAAAAGCATTTATGGCAGTGCTCTTATGCCTTTCATTACTGTATATTTCTAAACTTCACGATCCATAAGTCCCTGTCCGAAGTTGCGCAGCAGGGTCTTTTTTTCTTCGGAAATCTCTAGCTCTTCCAAAACCTGAAAGGCCTTTCCGGTATATTTCTGAATTTCCAAACGCGTGAGTTCTGCAGCCCCGCAGCTCTCAAAAAGGGATTTTACGGTCTCCACCTTTGCCCGGGCATCTGGCGGATTAATAGAATATAGATGTTCAAGCTGCAAAGCTACTTTTGCGGCCGCGGTATCTAAGGTCGTAAGGTAAAGAAACGTCTTCTTGTTCTCAATAATATCACCTCCCACCTGTTTTCCGAAGTTTTCAGGATCACCAAAAGTATCGAGGTAATCATCCTGCAACTGGAAAGCGATCCCCAGGAGTCTACCGTATTCATAGATCCTTTTCTTGTTCTCTTGAGAAGTACCCGCTACGATCGCGCCCATCTGCAGGGAAGCCCCCACAAGCACAGCCGTTTTATACTCGATCATTTTTAGGTATTCCTCAATGGTGACATCTTCACGAGTTTCGAAGTCCATGTCGTATTGCTGCCCCTCACATACTTCTATCGCGGTCTTCGAGAATAATTGTGCCAGTTCCCTGAAGGTTTCCCCATCGTACTTCTCAAAAAGCTGATAAGCCTTGATCAACATGGCATCTCCCGAAAGGATCCCCGTATTCACATCCCATTTTTCATGAACGGTCTTTTTCCCTCTCCGCAATGGGGCGTCATCCATAATATCATCGTGAACCAGAGAAAAATTATGGAAGATCTCAATGGCCAAAGCCGAATCCAGGGCCTTCTTTGGATCGCTGCCAAAGATCTCCGCAGCCATCAATACCAGCACAGGCCTCACCCGTTTTCCTCCCAATCCCAGGATATAGATCATGGGATCATACAGGTTGCGGGGTTCTTTGGTCTTCACCTTCTCTGAAAGATATTGCACGAATTCTTCCCTGTACCAGTCAATGGAATGCATAAATCTAATTTTCGGCTAAAATACCAAAAACAGCAGGAAAAAATACCTTTTTGAAAAGTGGAAATTCCGAAGGAAAAAAACTACGGAAACTTTTATGGTTTTAAAAGTTTCCTTTAGTATCTTTGCAGCCTCAAAATTTAAAAAGTGAAAGAAAATATTCTTAGCAAAGCTGCCGAAAAATTCCTTAGCCTGGGCGTGAAGAGCGTCACCATGGACGAGATCGCGGCAGACCTTGGAATATCCAAAAAGACGATCTACGCGCATTTTGCCACAAAGACCAAACTGGTGGAGGCAACTGCCCTGTATGTCTTTGAAAATATTTCTGAAGGGATCAAAGAGATCAGGGAGGAGCAAAGTGATCCTATTGTAGAGATGTACAACATCAAGAATTTCGCCTGTCAACACCTGAAGGATGAAAGGTCTTCCCCACAGTTTCAGCTGCAAAAATATTACCCCAAGGTATACAATACCATTACCGGCATGCAGCAACAACTGCTGGAAGGCCAGATAAAGGATAACCTGGAAAGGGGAATTGCTTCAGGAATTTACCGCAAGGATCTTCCGGTAGAGTTCATTAGCAGGATCTATTTTGTGGGAATGCTGGGTATTAAGGACAGAGACCTTTTTCCCGAATCGGAATATTCAACGGCCGAGTTGATCGAGAAGCATCTGGAATATCACCTTAGGGCGATCGTCACTCCGGAAGGTCTCACCACTCTCAACAAACTTTTAAACACCAACACTCAAAAATGAAATATTTAAGCAGCATCATATTCGGGTTAATGTGGATGGGGCTTTTGGCACAGACTCCGCAGGAAACCCTCTCGCTGTCCCTGGAAGAAGCAATAGCTTTGGGACTTGAGAATAATTACAGCTCCATAAGGTCTGAGAAGGAAGTTGAAAAGGCCCTCAAGCAAAAGTGGGAGATCATCTCACAGGGGCTGCCACAGATCTCGGGTAATGTAGATTACCAGAATTTCCTGAAGCAACCGGTGACCATCATTCCCGGGGAGATCGGGGGAGGGGAACCAGGCACCTTTGTTCCCGTGCGGTTTGGCACCAAACAAAATCTCAACGGTACTGCCACCTGGAACCAGCTCATCTTTGACGGCTCTTATATAGTAGGAGTACAATCTGCCCGCACCTTACTGCAGATCTCCAAAAACGCTAAGATAAAGACCGATCTTGAAGTAAGAAAAGCCATTATCAATGCCTACGGAAATGTTTTAATGGCCGAAGAAAGCGTGGAGATCCTGGAGAACAACCTTCAGAATGTAGAAAAGAATTTAAGCGATACTCAAAAGATCTATGAGAACGGCCTGGCCGAGGAAGAAGATGTAGAACAGCTGAAGATCACCCGCCTTGGAATTGAAAACAACCTTAACCGAAGTGTTCGCATGCTGGATATCGCTTACCAGGTACTCAACATGGCTTTAGGAATTCCCGTAGAGACTCCGGTTAGACTCACCGAAGACCTGGACAACCTGGCCATAGAGTTCATTGACCTCGAAGTATTGGAAAAGACGATCCCAGTAGAAGAAAATATAGATGTAAGGATCGCTGCTAATTCTGCTGAGGCTGCAGGTATTTTCGTGAGATTGGAAAAAGCGAAAGCCCTGCCTACCCTCAACGGCTTTTTAAATTTCGGCGTAGCGGGATATAGTGATGATTTCACCTTTTTTAATGAGGAACAGGAATATTACTCCCAATCCATCCTGGGACTAAGTTTGAACATTCCCATCTTCAGCAGTGGCATGAGAAGTTCCAGAACTAAACAAAAGGAACTGGAATATGACCAGGCCTTGTTAGACCTGGAAGAAACCAGGAACCAAATAAGGCTGGAAATAGAATCGGCCAAATCCAATTACCGGTACAGCCTTGAAAACTACCAGGCGCAGCAGGAAAACCTTCAACTCGCCGAAAGGATCGAAAATAAGAACCAGATCAAGTTCTTTGAAGGCCTGGCAAGCAGTTTTGAACTAAGCGAGGCGCAGAGACAACTGTATGCAGCACAGCAAAGCCTGCTGGAGGCCATGCTCGATGTGATCAACGCCAAAGTTGAACTGGAGAACAAGTTGAACACCACCACATATTCAGAAGAATAGATCATAAAAAATGAACAATATTCACAAAATGAAAAAAATAAGCCTTTTAATTTTTAGCCTTTTCGCCCTTGCATCCTGCGGAAATTCAGAGAAATCTGTTGACGAAATAATTGAGGAGGGGAACCTTTCAGAAGTAAGATCCAAAAAAGCGGAATTGAGCAAGATCCAAAGCGACCTGAGTTCGAAAATTGCCAAACTCGACGCGGCCATTCAAAAGCTGGACAAAAAAACACAGTTTGCCCTGGTGAGGACCATGAAGGTACAGGATACTTTGTTCAAACATTATGTGGAGATTCCGGGAGATGTTGAAACCGATGAGAATATTACCATCTACCCAGAATTTTCGGGCGTGCTGCTTGATGTTCTGGTAGAAGAAGGAGACCGCGTTAACAAAGGACAGGTACTGGCCCGTATCGATGACGGCGGACTTTCCAGCCAGCTGGCTCAGCTTGAAACCCAGGCGGCCCTCGCAAAAACCACTTTTGAGAGGCAAAAAAGGTTATGGGAACAAAATATTGGTTCAGAAATCCAATTTTTGGAAGCCAAGGCTAACTACGAAGCGGTACAGAACTCGGTTGACCAGTTACAGTCGCAGCTTGGAAAAACAGTTGTGAGAGCACCTTTTTCGGGGGTGATCGACGAAACTTTTTCTGAGCAGGGCGAGGTCGTTGTACCGGGACAAAGCAGGTTGTTCAGGCTTATCAACCTGTCAAACATGTACATCACAGCCGCGGTACCGGAATCTTACCTGGGCAGCATCAAAAAAGGCACCGAGGTGATGGTGGAGATCGCCGCAACGGGCACCGAATTCAAGTCTGAAATTCAGCAGGTGGGTAATTTCATCAATCCGAACAACCGCACCTTTGAAATTAAAGTGGCGGTTCCAAATGATAAGGAACTGGTAAAACCCAATCTCATCGCCACGGTTAAACTGAACGATTACACTTCAGAAAATGCGGTGATCATTCCCGAAGGAATTATTCAGAAGAACGCGGCAGGAGAAAATGTGGTCTATGTGCTGCAGGCTGAAAGCGACAGCATGGGAACTGCCGAAAAAAGGATCCTGGAAACCGGATTGATCTATAACGAACATGTGGAAATCCTTTCCGGCCTTCGAGCGGGCGAAAAATTGATCACAGAAGGTGCAAAGAACATACATGATGGAGAAAAGGTAAGGCTCAAATAAATAAGTTTTTCAGCACCCTTTTCAAAAACAAGCAATCATAATATGAAATTAGATAAAGATTTTAAACTTTCCTCCTGGGCCATTGATAACCGAATGACAGTGTATGTGATCATTGCCATCGTTTTATTGGGTGGATTGATGTCCTACTACAGCATGCCGCGGGAATCGTTTCCCGAAGTGATCGAAACCAAGATCTATGTTAGTTCTATCAACCCGGGAAACTCGGCCGAGGATGTAGAGAAGTTCATCACCGAACCCCTGGAAGAAGAGTTCAATAATATTGGAGGAGTGAACGAGATCACTTCTACCACCCTTCAGGATTATTCACTGATCATCGTACAGTTTGACGAGGACATTTCGGTAGATGCCGCACGGCAGAAGGTAAAAGACAAGGTGGACCAGGAAAAAGCGGCAACAACCTGGCCCACCATGGATAATGGCGCCAAGGTAGAACCCAATGTTTTTGACCTCAACCTTTCCGAAGAAATGCCCATCCTGAACATCAACCTTACGGGAGATTTTCCGGTACAGCAACTAAAGGAATATGCCGAGTACCTGCAGGACAGGATCGAGCTCCTGCCCCAGATAAAAGAGGCGTCCATACGTGGTGCCGAGGAAAAAGAGGTAGAGATCGCTGTAGATCCGCACAAAATGGCGGCCTCAAAAGTGAGTTTTGGAGACATTGTTAGCGCGGTGAGCATGGAGAATCAGACAATCTCGGGCGGAAACGTGATCACCGGCGGAATCCAGAAAAATATCAGGATCCTGGGAGAGATCAGCAATCCAAAGGAGCTGGAAAACATCATTATCAAGCGGGAAGAAGGGAACGTATTTTTACGCGATGTGGCCGATGTGAAATTTCAGGAAAAGGAACCTACCACTTTCGCGCGCGAGTACGGGGAACCCGTGGTGATGCTTGACATCAAAAAGCGCAGCGGGAAAAATATGATCGAGGCCATTGAAGATATCAAGGAGATCATCAAAAATGAGCAGGAGACCTATTTACCAGATAACCTCAAGATATCTTACTCCAATGACCAGTCCACCACCACAGAGAACATGGTAGATGACCTTGTGAATAACATTATTTTTGGGGTGATCCTGGTGGTATTGGTGTTGATGTTCTTCCTTGGGTTTAGAAATGCTCTTTTTGTGGGGTTTGCCATTCCCCTTTCCATGTTTCTTTCCTTCATCATACTTTCGAGCATTGGCTTTACCCTTAATACCATGGTGCTTTTTGCGCTGGTAATGGGGCTGGGGATGCTGGTAGATAACGGGATCGTGGTGGTAGAGAATGTGTACAGTCTCATGGACCAGGGCATGCCTAGGTTAAAGGCTGCCAAACAGGGAGTCGGCGAGATCGCATGGCCAATCATCGCATCCACGGCCACTACTTTGGCCGCTTTCTTCCCGCTGGGACTGTGGCCGGGAACCATTGGAAAATTCATGATCTACTTCCCCATCACCCTTTCCATAGTTCTTGGGTCATCGCTCTTTGTGGCGCTGATCATCAACTCAATGCTGACCTCGCAGTTCATGAAGACGGAAGAAAAGAAACTCACTAAGAAAAAACTCATCAGGTGGAGCGCTATTTTGGCAGGAGTAGGAATTCTGCTGGTTGTAGCAGGATATATCATGGACATGGGAGCGCTACGCGGAATAGGAAACCTTTCGATACTTGCCGCTATCTTACTGTGGACTTATAAATATTTCCTCAGTCCGTTCGTGGATTACTTCCAGTTCAAAGCGTTGAAAAAGCTGGAAAACAAATATGAGCAGACCCTCAAATTTTCCCTGAAAGGTAAAAATGCATTCCTGGTGTTCTTCGGAACCTTGCTGCTGCTCATCATTTCTTTTGTCCTGGTGGGGATCGTGAAACCGAAGGTGCTTTTCTTCCCTGAAAATCAACCAAACCAGATCATCACCTATATCGAATATCCCGAAGGAACCGATATAAGAAAGACGAATGAACTTACCAAGAAGGTGGAACAGCGCATTTTTGACCTAATTGAAAAATACGAGGATGAGGACGGCTACAACTATATGGTAGAATCGGCCATTGCGCAGGTAGGTCAGGGAGCGGGTAACCCGCAGACAGACGGTGGGCAGCAAAACGAGATGCCGCATAAAGGAAAAGTTACCCTCACCATGAGGGAATTTAAAGAGCGGCGCGGGGTAAAAAGTAGCCACGTTTTGTCTGAAGTCAGGGAAGCCGTACAGGGATTCCCCGGAGCGTCGATTATTGTGGAAAAAGATGCTGCCGGACCACCCACCGGATATCCCATAAACCTGGAATTAAGAGGTGAAGATTATGAGCAGATGCTCCTGGAAGCCGAGCAACTCAGAGAACATATCAACGAATTGAACATTCCGGGTATAGAGGAACTCAACATAGACGTAAATAAGTCCAAACCAGAACTCAACGTAACGGTAGACCGGGTCAAGGCAGGGCAGTTAGGAGTTTCTTCGGCTACAGTAGGACAAACCCTTAGAAGGGCCATTTATGGGGAAGAGATCTCCACTTACAAAGAAGGAGATGAGGATTACGAGATCAACGTGCGTTTCAATGAAGACTTCAGGTATAACGAAAGCGCGCTTTTTAACCAGCCTATCACCTTCAAGAACCAGAATACGGGTGAGATCGTGCAGGTGCCGGTTTCTTCGGTGACAAAGAAAGACCTTACTTCAGCTTTTAGCTCTATCAAAAGAAAAGACCTGAAACGGGTGATCACCATTTACTCGAACGTGCTGGAAGGATATAATGGAAATGCTATTGTAGAGCAGCTTCAGAATGAACTCCAAAGCTATGAGCTCCCAAAGAATATGGAACTCAAGTTCACCGGAGAACAGGAAGAGCAGGACGAAAACATGGCTTTCCTTCTCAACGCTCTATTAATCGGACTTGGAGGGATATTACTGATCCTGGTCGCGCAGTTCAATTCCATTCCTAAGCCGCTTATCATCCTCATGGCAGTATTCCTGAGTTTAGGAGGAGTATTCCTGGGAATGGTGGTATTCCAGATGGATTTTATCATCATCATGACCATGATGGGTATAATTTCCCTCGCGGGAATTGTGGTGAACAACGCCATTGTACTGGTAGATTACACCCAGATTCTCATTGACCGCAAAAAAGCCTCTCTGGGGCTGGATGAACATGATGTACTGACAAAAAAACAGTATTTCACGGTTATTGTTGAGGGAGGTAAATCCAGGCTGCGCCCGGTACTTCTTACTGCCATTACGACAGTTTTGGGTCTAATTCCGCTGGCAATAGGCTTTAACATTGACTTTTTTACCCTTTTCACCGATTATGACCCACAGATCTATTTTGGAGGGGATAATGTGATATTCTGGGGGCCGTTGGCCTGGACGGTGATCTTCGGTTTGATCTTCGCTACCTTCCTCACCCTAGTGGTAGTGCCGGCTATGCTCTACATAGTAAACAGGGCAAGGGTAAAGATCAGGAAAAAAAGGGATAAAAGAAGGGCAGCATAAAGCTCCAAAATTGAAACCTTCGGCATTAAACCGGAGGTTTTCTTTTTTTCCGGGAGTCTGGCAAAGTGTTTGCGCCCTTATAGGCGAAGTTCAATTATTTATTAATTAAAAAACAAAGAATGAACACGCTATTAACCATTGATGAACGCAATGCCGTTTTAAAGTCGATGGCAAATCTTGTAGAGAAAGAAAAGGAAAGTATTTTAAAAGCAAATAAGATCGATCTTGACAGTTATTCAGGTGAAGATCTGGCCATGGAAGACAGGCTAAAAGTCGACGATTCAAAAATAAAAGGAATGGTCGCGTCTTTAGAACATTTAGCTTCCCAGGAAGACCCTGTGGGAGTAGAGCGATTCAGCTTTAAACATGAGAATGGGATGCAGGTTTACAATAAGACCGCCTCATTCGGGACCGTAATGATCATTTATGAATCCCGTCCCGATGTGACAGTTGAAGCTGCGGGGATCGCATTTAAATCTGGGAACAAGATCCTCCTAAAAGGAGGTAAGGAATCCCTGAACTCGAACCTGAGAATCGTTGAATTGTGGCACCAGGCCCTTAAGGAGAACAATGTTTCTACAGAATGGGTGGAGTACCTGCAATTTGATCGTAAGCAAACCCAGGAATTTATGGCGAACCCTACCCAGCCGGTAGATCTCATCGTGCCTCGTGGAGGGGAAAGATTGATTAAGTTCGTAAAAGAAAATTCTTCGGCACAGGTGATCGTAAGCGGACGCGGAAACAACTTCGTGTATGTTCATGACCAGGCCGATACAGATATTGCCATCGACGTTATTTTGAATGGAAAGACCGGAAAAATCTCTGCCTGTAACGCAGTTGATAAGGTTTTGATCGATTCAAAACTTCCTAATAAAGAAGAGTTTCTGAAAGAACTTGTTGAGAAGCTTTCAGAACACAACGTGGAGCTTATCGCTGATAAATCTCTTGAAGAAAAACTGGATACAGCCAGGCCTTTAAAAAGTGAAGATGAGTGGTATGAGGAATTCCTGGACTATAAAGCCCTGATAGGGGAAGTAGATTCAGTTTCTGAAGCGATCGCCAAGATCAACAAATATTCAGGAGGGCACTCTGCCTCTATCATTTCTAGAGATGACCGGGCAGCAAAACAATTTATGGAGACCGTAGATAATGCCGCTGTTTACCACAATGCCTCCACCCGTTTTACAGATGGTGGGCAATTAGGCCTTGGTGGAGAACTCGCCATTAGTACAGATAAGTTACACCAGCGTGGACCTATAGGTCTTCAGCATTTAGTAACTAATAAATGGTACATATACGGAAATGGACAAGTACGATAAGAATAATTTGAATAAGATTTTAGAACACAACAATATAGAGATGGAAAAGCCTAAGGAGAAAAAGAGAATTCTGTTGAAATTAGGATCCAACACCCTCACAAGGGAAACCGACCAGATATCAAGAGGTAAGATCGAGGATATTGGTCGGCAGATCGCCGCTTTAAAAGACGATTATGAGTTCGTGTTGATCAGCTCTGGAGCTGTGGCCGTGGCCAAGCAATTTGTGAACCTGGAGAGGAGTGGAGAGAACATTGATGTAAAGCAGGCTTTGGCTTCAATAGGGCAGCCTCACTTGATGAGGATCTTCCAGGAAAGTTTCAGGGAGCTTGGTCTTTTGACCTCGCAGATCCTGCTTTCTCCAAATGACTTTGGAAGGGACGACTCCAAGAAGAACATCATTAACACGATGAACGTTTTGCTCGAGAATGAGTACATCCCTATCATTAATGAGAATGATACCTCTTCTACCGAAGCGATCCAGTTTGGAGATAATGACAACCTGGCCGCACAAACGGCTGCCTTGCTTGATGTGGACCTGTTTATAATTGCCACCAATACGCACGGGGTTTACAAGAAAGGTTCCATCAGCGCTGAAACACCAGAGACCATCAGGAAAGTAAGTGATTTAGATGAACTGAAGAAAGAGGTGATGTCTGAAACCAAATCTGCCCATGGTACGGGTGGTATGGAGTCCAAGGTTTCTGCAGCGGCCATTACTCAAAAGGCCAAGATCGAAACCTGGATCGTCAACGGGCTTGACGAGAACTTTATATTAAACGCGATTAATGATGAGGTGCATTTCACCAAAATTCATCATTAATATTAATTTTTAATTGAACAGAAGATCCGGAGTTCGCGCTCCGGATTTTTTTGTTTCTGAAATATTTCGGGAGGATTTACTGCTTCGGAAGGCTTAATTATTTTTCAACCTATTTCCGCAGAATCCGCCCAGTTCTTCTTATTTTTGCCTCTTCGAAAATCAGGACATTATGTACAGAAGTCACACCTGCGGTGAATTAAGAATTGAGGACAAACAAAAAGAAGTTACACTTTCCGGATGGGTGCAGAAGATCAGGGATAAAGGTTTCATGATCTGGGTAGATCTTCGCGACAGGTATGGCGTGACACAGCTTATCTTTGATGAGGAACGCACTCCCAAAGAAATGATGGAGAAGGCTTCCAAATTAGGAAGGGAGTTCGTGATCCAGGCTACAGGAGAAGTTATCGAGCGGGAATCCAAGAACCCGAACATGCCCACCGGAGATGTGGAGATCCTGGTAAAGGAACTAACTATTTTAAATACTTCGGAAGTGCCACCGTTCACCATAGAAGATGAAACCGATGGCGGGGAAGACTTGAGGATGAAGTACCGTTATCTTGATATTAGACGGAATCCGGTGAAGGAAAAACTGGTTTTCCGAAGCAAGGTAGCGATGGAGGTACGAAATTTTCTTTCAGAAAAAGGCTTTATCGAGGTGGAGACTCCGGTATTGATAAAATCCACGCCCGAAGGTGCCCGTGATTTTGTGGTGCCAAGTCGTATGAATGAAGGACAGTTCTATGCGCTGCCGCAATCCCCACAAACCTTCAAGCAGCTGCTGATGGTGGGAGGCATGGACAAGTATTTCCAGATCGTGAAATGCTTCAGGGATGAAGACCTGCGGGCCGACAGGCAGCCGGAGTTCACCCAGATAGACTGTGAAATGGCCTTTGTAGAGCAGGAAGATGTACTTAACATCTTTGAAGATTTCACCACACAATTGATCAAAAAAGTGAAAAATGTGGAGGTTAAGGAATTCCCGAGGATGACCTATGCCGACGCTATGCGTAAATACGGTAATGACAAACCCGACATTCGTTTTGGAATGGAATTCGGGGAACTGAATGACCTTGCGAAGAACAAAGGATTTAATGTTTTCGATCAGCAGGAACTGGTGGTGGGAATCGCCGTGCCGGAAGCTGCGTCCTTTACAAGAAAAGAGATCGATAAGCTTATTGACTGGGTAAAACGTCCGCAGATAGGTGCGAATGGCCTGGTTTGGGTTAAATACAATGATGACGGAAGCCTGAAATCTTCAGTAGATAAATTCTATTCTTCCGAAGACCTGCAGGAGTGGGCAGAAAGAACGGGAGCCAAGCCCGGAGATCTTATTCTTGTAATGGCTGGCGGCACAGATAAAACCAGGACTCAACTAAGCGCCTTGCGAATGCACCTGGCCAATGAGATGGGATTGCGAAAAGCAGATGAATTCGCGCCTTTATGGGTGGTAGATTTTCCACTTTTAGAGTGGGATGAAGAAACCGAACGCTACCACGCCATGCACCATCCCTTCACCTCCCCAAAACCTGAAGATATCAAGCTTTTGGATACAGAGCCGGGAAAAGTACGGGCAAACGCTTACGACCTTGTCCTGAACGGAAATGAGATTGGCGGAGGTTCCATAAGGATCCACGACAGGAAGACCCAGGAAATGATGTTCAGCCATCTTGGGTTCACTCCCGAAGAAGCAAAAGCACAATTCGGATTTTTGATGGACGCCTTTCAATACGGGGCGCCTCCTCACGGCGGAATCGCTTTTGGATTTGACAGGCTGGTAGCCATTCTGGGCGGTCAGGAAACCATTCGGGATTATATCGCATTCCCCAAAAACAATGCGGGTCGGGATGTAATGATCGATGCGCCAGCAAAAATAGACGAAGAACAGTTAAAGGAACTTAACCTGAAAATAACTTCAGATTCAAAATAACTTCAAATCCTGCTTAGGCAGGATTTTTTTATCAACTGGTAATTATGCCGGGTAGAAAAAGAAATCCGTTACTCCTCCGGTTTTTGATCTGGAGGACGAAGAATCTCACGCAGCAGCAGTTCGTGATGATCCTTAGTGCGCTTATTGGTTTCACTGCCGGTTTGGGTGCCGTGGCGATCAAAAACCTTACGCATTTCATCCAGTTACTGCTTGAAGGCAAATTCATCGCCAATTACCACCATGCATTCTATTTTGTTTTTCCCATTATAGGACTGGCACTAACCATGGTCATCATAAAGGTATTTTTGAGGCGCCCGGTGGGCCATGGTATTCCTTCCACCCTGTACGCGATCTCAATGAAGAAAGGGATCATGAGGCGCATGCAGATGTATGCCTCCCTCATCACGGCGCCAATCACTGTGGGTTTCGGAGGATCTGTAGGACTGGAAGGCCCTACCGTAGCTACCGGCGCTTCTTTGGGATCAAATATTTCGAGGATGTTCAATATGAATCAGGCTACGCGTACCCTGCTTATTGGTTGTGCGGCAGCAGGAGCCATGTCGAGTATTTTCAAAGCTCCTATCGCCGCCATTGTTTTCGCTATTGAGGTCTTTAGCCTTGATCTCACCCTGGCCTCCCTCCTTCCCCTGTTGCTGGCTTCGGTATCGGCGATACTTACCTCCTACTTTTTCTTTGGTGCAGATATCATACTGCCCTTCAGCCTAAAGGACAGCTTTGAAATTTCAGATGTTCCGTATTATATATTACTTGGGGTCATCGCATCTCTTTGTTCCATTTATTTTACAAAGGTGTATTTCAAGATCAATGACCTCTTCAAACACCTGAAGTCTCCAATAATGAGGTTACTGGTTGGAGGTTCTGCGCTGGGTATCCTGGTTTATTTCATTCCGCCTCTTTATGGAGAGGGCTATGACGTGATCAACAACCTGTTGCAGGAAGATTATGTGCAGGCCATGGGAAATACCTTTTTCAACGCCTATTTCGACAATTTCTGGGTGGTCATTTCCTTACTGGCCGGCCTCGTGGTTTTTAAAATAGTCGCCACTTCCCTTACCTTTAACGCCGGCGGTGTGGGTGGCATCTTTGCACCTGTACTCTTTATGGGAAGCACCATGGGCCATTGCTTCGCGCTTTTTATCAATCATCTTAATATTCTAAAAAGTCCGCTTTCAGTAAGTAATTTTACTCTGGTAGGGATGGCCGGATTAATGGCCGGGGTTCTGCAGGCACCACTCACGGCGATATTCTTGATCGCTGAACTCACCCATGGTTATGAACTTTTTGTACCGCTCATGATCACTGCTGCAATTTCTTTTATGATCACCACCCAGTTTTTGCCCCATTCGGTATATACTATGGAGCTGGCAAAACGCGGAGAACTCATTACCCACAACAAGGACCAGGCGGTTCTTACTTTGATGGATATCAATAAGGTCATTGAGAATAATTTTATTCCCTTGAAGCTTGGCATGACGCTTGGTGAAATTGTACATAAGGGAGTGGTAAGGTCTTCCCGCAATATCTTCCCGGTGGTAGATGAAGAAAATAACTTTATGGGGATCCTCTTACTGGACGACATACGCCCAATAATGTTTGATAAAGAGATCTATGACAAAGTCAAAATAGATGAGCTTATGCAGAGTGCTCCCGAAATTATTGATGCAGACAAGGATGGGGCGAGAACGATCATGAAAAAATTTCAGGATAGTGATGCCTGGAACCTGCCGGTAGTGAGTGAAAACAAATACCGTGGATTTGTTTCCAAATCCAAGCTATTGACTGCTTATAGAAAGAAATTAATAGAAGTAACCGTATAAATATGAACACGATATTAAAAGTTTTGGGGATTTTGATCCTGCTGGCCATTGGCACCGGATTCTATTTTAAATGGACAGATGACATCCTTCTTGGCGACAGGATCATTGGGATCGCAGTGTTGGCAAGTGCATTTATTCTCATGCCACTCTTCCTATATCACAGGTGGAAAGGAAAAAAATTAAAAGATTACACTCTTTCTGAAGAAAATTTGAAAAAAATGAAAGAGAGAAATAAAGACCGATTTTAGGAAAATAAAATTTTTAGAAATAAATAACACTTTCATTAACAACCGT
>CAZNFK010000015.1:0-32328 GCA_964572365.1 uncultured Flavobacteriaceae bacterium
TCCCGATGTCCTTATTATGGATGAGCCTACCAACGACCTGGATTATGAAACCATCACCTGGTTAGAGAACTTTTTGGCCAATTACGAGAACACAGTGATCGTGGTTTCTCACGACCGTCACTTCCTGGATGCGGTATGTACGCATATTTCAGATATTGACTTCGGAAAAATTAACCACTACAGCGGGAATTATTCCTTCTGGTATGAATCGTCTCAATTAGCCGCCCGTCAAAGATCTCAGCAAAACAAAAAGGCTGAAGAGAAGAAAAAAGAACTTGAAGAATTCATTAGAAGGTTTAGTGCTAACGTTGCCAAATCTAAACAGGCGACCTCCCGAAAAAAGATGATCGAAAAGCTGAACATCGATGAAATAAAGCCTTCAAGCAGAAGATATCCTGCGATCATTTTTGAAAGAGAACGTGAGGCGGGTGACCAGATCCTTAACATAGAAAACCTTTCTGCTTCTATTGAAGGGGAGACATTGTTCAAAGATGTGAACATCAACCTTGCAAAAGGGGATAAAGTAGTGGTATATTCCAAGGATTCGCGGGCTACGACTGCATTTTATGAAATAATAAACGGGAAGCAGGAACCTCTTTCGGGAAAATACAACTGGGGGGTTACTACCAACCAGTCATATCTTCCTTTAGACAATTCAGAATATTTTGATAATGACCTCACCCTGGTAGACTGGCTTAGACAATGGGCTAAGACTGAAGAAGAGCGTGAGGAAGTTTATATAAGAGGTTTCCTGGGGAAAATGATCTTTAGCGGGGAAGAGGCCTTGAAAACAGCCAGAGTATTATCTGGAGGTGAAAAAGTGAGATGTATGCTTAGTCGTATGATGATGATGAGGGCGAATGTACTGATGCTCGATGAGCCCACAAACCACCTGGATCTCGAATCGATCACGGCTTTCAACAATTCTTTGAAGAATTTTAAAGGCACTGTGCTTTTCACCACTCACGATCATGAATTTGCACAAACAGTTGCCAACAGGGTGATCGAGCTTACTCCTAATGGAGCTATTGATCGTTACCTTAGTTTCGATGAATACATGAGCGATAAGAAAATAAAGGAACAAAGAGAGAAGATGTACGCTAAATAAGCGATCTCTCCCATTGATAAAAGGCCTCTTATGAGGCCTTTATTTTTTACGTGAGGTTTTAAAGAACCTGTAAATATCCCATGCTCCCAGGAGCACCAGGATGATGTCTACAATTATACGAAAGGTATTGTAATTGGCTCCCAGGTAAAAGGAGACGAGTCTGTAACTGCCATACCCAAAAAAAGCAATCCCGATGATAAGGCTGAAATAATTTTTTCCGCGGGTATGGTTCTTCATTTATGACTGATTTTCAGGAAAAGTAGCCTGGGCTATCTTGAGGGCTTCATCATAATGGGAAGAAATGGCAAAAAGTTGGACCTGTCCGGGTAGCCCTCCTCCAAAACCGGCCCTTAAGCCAGAATCGAAATCATTTCTAACCCTGGTGTGGATTCCCGCCTTTTCCATCAATTCCTGTAAATATTGCACATTCACTTCAGATCCCGTATATACTCTCTTATAATCTTCTTCTGAACTCATATTTGTCTGGTTTTGATCCTAAAAATAAGAATTGGGGAGGAACCTTCAGGTGGTTTTAGTCAGAAATTAACATTAGGCGTTATAGAACCTGCTGTTCCAGTTTCCGGAACTAAAATTTTTACCAAGACTTATTCCGTAGAAAAAAATAAGAGCCAGCGTGGATTTAAAGGTGTACAGAAAAAGGATGAGGAATTGGGAAGTTTCCTGGAAACGGCTAAAAAAGACTTCCCGTATACCAAATGTAAGAAAGAAACTGAAGAAGAAACTGAAAATGATGAGGGTTTCGAAATTCTTGAGAGGCCACATGGCCATTTTTCGGAGCGGGTGGATATCTTTTCCCCATTTGTGTATCAGGTAAAAATAACCATTGCCTATGGGAGCGAACAACATGGGATCATCTGCATTCTCAAGCCGAAAATATTTAGCGGGCGCGATGATCTGGAATCCGCGTAAGGTAGTATGGTGTTTCTTTTCAAGTTCTTTAGTGGCGAAAATTGCTTCTGAAGGCAAGTCTCCTTTGAAATATTTGGTGCTTAAGAAGCGCAGCCGGTATTCTACACAAATTTTTTTGATCTGCGATATGTGAAAGATCCTGTCGCTTTCCAGGAGTTCAAATTCAAGATCATTTCCGTCAATATCTGAAGGATCGCCTTCTTCAAGGCGCCGTAAAATAGCCTTTTCATGATCTTCTTCCTGTTGCAGGATCTTTTGGACTTCTTCCAGAAGGAGCTCAGTAGGAATCTCCCTTTTTCGAAGGTTTTCCAATTCATGTTGAAGGTTTATTCTCTCAAACAGCATATTCTCTTCTTTAGAATTTCCTAAAATAAGCAATAACAACAAAACCTGCAACAGGGTGATTTTCTGTTACTTATAAAATGAGCTGCTGTTAATCTTTCGCTTTGAAGGTTAAAGAACATTTAAACAGGTATTTCCCCGATTTAAAATCCTCTTTTTATTCTTATCTTCAATTAAAACCCAAAAAATTGAGAAAAATGAAATTTTTGAATGTTTTAAAATATTTTACCGGTATAATGGTTTTAAGTCTGCTCCTCGTTGGATGCGGACCTAAAGTCAACACCTCGAAAAAGACCACAAAAGATTTGGATTCGTTTTCAAGTTATGCTTTTCTGCCAAATCAGGATACCATTAAAACTACCCGTTACGATAACAAATATGTGAATGAGATCGTGATAGATGAGATCAATGAAAATATGCAAGACCTGGATTACAGGCTTGATCGCAATCAACCCGATCTGCTTGTGTACTATCACCTTATGATGGATGAGGAAGTGGCGGTTGATGCCAATCCCATTTATACCGACTACAGTTACTACCGTCCCGGGTATTATGTGGGACCTTATTACCGCAACTATGCCTATAATAACTATTTTACCATTCCTCGTATTGCGGGTACCAGCATTCAGCAGGTTCCATATAAAGAAGGAACCATCGTTATTGACCTCGTAGATCGTCGCACTAACGAGATACTATGGCGGGGGAGGGCAAATGACGTAGTAACTCCCAATAACCTGGAGAATGAGTTAAGAGAGTATGTGAATGCTATTTTTGAGGAGTTTCCAAAGTAGTTCTTGGGAAAGTAAAATTAAAAAAGCCATCTGCAAGGATGGCTTTTTTTAATTCTTTCAATGTCGAATTTATCGTAGTTCAGCTCCCAGCTGTTTTTCGAAATTCTGCTGAAGTTTGTTCATGATCTTATCGATCTGCTTATCGGTCAGGGTTTTTTGTTCATCCTGAAGTATAAAGCTTACGGCATAACTCTTCTTACCTTCCGGAAGGTTTTTACCTTCGTATACATCGAAAAGGTTCACATTTTTCAGAAGTTTCTGTTCGGTGTTGTATGCGATGTTATAAATATCTTCAAAACGAACCGAATTATCCAGCAACAAGGCAAAATCCCTGCGCACCGGCTGAAACTTTGAGATATCCTTAAATTTATTTTTCTGATTCTTTGCGGTTTCGATCACCTCATCCCATTTGAAATCGGCATAAAGTACTTCCTGGTTGATATCGAAATTCTTGAGGACCTTCTTTTTTACCACCCCAAATTCGACCAGGCGTGTCTTGTTGAAGCTCAGGGTCATTCCTTCCGAAAAAATATCATTTTTCACGGGAGAGGTCTTGGTTTCAGAGATCCCTAATCTTTCAAGAACAGCTGTGACCACTCCTTTAAGGTAAAAGAAATCCCCTTTTTTTAATGGGTGGTTCCAGGTCTCGGCAGTCCTGTTTCCCGAAATAAAGACCGAAAGGTGTTTGGCTTCCGTTTTCCCGCTCTCAAATTCATGATAGGTTTTTCCGAATTCAAAGAATTTGAGGTCACTGCGTTTACGGTTGAGGTTGTAGCTTACCGCCTCCAATCCAGAAAAGAGAAGAGACTGTCTCAATACCGATAGGTCCTGACTTAAAGGATTTAGCATTTTCACCGCGTGATTCTCCCTGATTTGTTCACTTAGGTCCTGATGTGCAGGTGTAGTTAGGGAATTCGCCATAGTTTCATAGAATCCCTGACCCACTAGTTGACTTGCAATTAAATTCTGAAGTTTATAATCTTCAAAACGAGTGGAATTGGCCACTGATGCATTGATCTTTTCCCCGAACTTAATGTTGTTATAACCATATACCCGCAGGATCTCTTCTATTACATCGGCTTCTCGTTTCACATCTACCCGGTATGGCGGGATAGTAAGTCCCATGCCCGTTTCAGTAACATTGTTTACCCGAATCTCGAGCGAAGTAAGTATAGATTTAATGGTTTCCTTATCCAGATTTTGACCTACAAGAGTATTGATCTTGTCATATGTGAGAAAAACAGGAAAGTCTTCTATTTTGTTTGGATAATGATCGTCAATATCACTGGTAACATTTCCTCCGGCAAGTTCCTGTATCAACAGGGCCGCACGTTTAATCGCGTAATCGGTAATATTGGGATCGATTCCTCTTTCATATCTAAAAGAAGCGTCAGTGTTAAGTCCGTGTCGTTTTGCGGTTTTTCTTACCGTCACCGGATTAAAATAGGCGCTTTCAAGGAAGATCTTAGTGGTATTTTTAGTCACCCCGCTTCCAATTCCTCCAAAAACTCCTGCGATGGCAAGAGGTTTTTCGGTGTCGCAGATCATAAGATCTTCCTCATGTAGTTCTCGTTCTACCTCATCAAGAGTGATGAATTTAGTTCCTGCCGGCAGTGTCTTCACATGGATCTCACCTCCGGTGATCTGGTCGGCGTCAAAGGCATGCAGAGGCTGTCCCAGTTCATGCATCACATAATTGGTGACATCCACCACATTGTTCTTTGGAGTTATACCTATAGCTTTTAACCTGTTTTGTAACCATTTGGGAGAATCGGCTATTTTGATATCAGATAACGTGATCCCGCAATATCTTGGTGCCAACTCCGAATTTTCGATTTTTACAGGGATCTTCAGGTTGCGGCTGTCAACATGAAAACTGCTCACAGAAGGTGTGATCAATTCTTGGATATCCCCTTGCTGTTGTAGGCCGGCCTTCAGGTCCCGGGCTACTCCCCAATGACTCATGGCATCTGCCCGGTTAGGGGTAAGGCCAATTTCAAAAACATGGTCGTCTTCAATTTCAAACAATTCAGATGCAGGGGTTCCCGGCACCAGATCCTCCTGCAGCACCATGATCCCGTCATGGCTTTTGCCAAGACCCAGTTCGTCTTCTGCGCAGATCATTCCATGACTGCTTTCCCCGCGGATCTTACTTTTCTTTATTTCCCAGGCAGTGCCTTTTTCATCATATAAAGTTGTGCCCACGGTCGCCACAGGAACTTTTTGTCCGGCAGCCACATTTGGAGCCCCACAAACAATTTGTACAGGTTCTCCATTTCCAATGTTAACTTTGGTAACTTTCAAACGATCGGCATTGGAGTGTTGCTCACACGAGATAACCTCTCCAATTACCACTCCTTTAAGACCTCCTTTTACCGATTGAAAGTTTTGGATGCCCTCAACCTCCAGTCCAAGGTCCGTCAACAGTTCTCCTGTTTCCTCGGGGGTGCGATCTATTTTAATGAATTGTTTAAGCCAGTTATATGAAATTTTCATTGAATCAATTTTTCCAGCTGCAAAGATAGTATTACCAATGGTATTGGCATAATTTTAATCTGAAGCAAAAAAAAAGTGGAAAGGATATTTTTCCTTTCCACCTTCTAAAATATAAAACAAGATCACTTTTTCATGTTCATGCCGTAGACTTTCTGCCATGCGCCCTCGTCTGTTTTTTCGAAGATCACCCAGTTTATTTCATTGTCCGAAATTCGTTCCATTTCGTGTTTCATTTCCATTTCTTTTCCATTCCTGGTGGTATAATGGTCCATGAATTCATACTTGTTGTCTCCCACCTTTTTCATTTTCATGCTGGACATCTGGATTCCCTGTAAACTGGAAGGACTTAAATAGGCAACATCAAATTCGTCATCTATGGCGTCATAGGTCAAGATTCGCATGCCCTCCGAATTCTGTTGGTCATCAAAATGATGAAAGATCAGGGCATTGCCATTCTTCTCATAGACCACCTTATCATTTCCCTTCATCTGTGCGGCTTCCTTTCCATCTTGATACCCTTTGGCGTCTATTTTCCAGTCACCGACAAGAAAATCCAGTTGCTTATCTTTTTTGTCCAACTTGGCCAGTTTTCCTTTTGAGGTAGAGAGAATTCGTGTCTGCTCATCTTCCTTGTCAGATTTCTCGGCTATTGAAATTGATTTTCGAAGATATTCTTTAGCTTTCTCTGTATCTCCTTTTTTCAGAAGATAATCTGCGTAGGAGTCATTAGGATTAGCGGCTTCCGGATATTCTTTAATGTTGAGACTGAAGATCTTTTCGGCGGCTTCAAGGTCATTATCCTCATTCATAATTCGATAGCCTACCTGATTCAGTTGCCATTCATCCCAGTTGTATTTAGCAGACTCGGTAGATTTCAGGTCTTTGTATTTTTTGATGGCCTCATCTATTCCATTCTCCTGATACTCTTCATAAACCACTTCTCCCACAGAAGCTTTTTCCTGATCTTGCGCATAACTTGCTGTAAAAAAGAACATGAGCACAATGCTTATGATCCACCCTTTGTTGATTTTCGACTCCATACCTACTGATTTTTAATTGGTTACTACTTAAATTTACCAAATATTCTTCATCTTACTACGCGGGATTTCTGCCGGAAATTAAATTTGAAAGAAATCAATTACAAAAACTTTCTTAAAAATTGCTTGGAAAATGAAAATTGGGGGAATTCCCCCATTACTTTTTCTATAAAAAAATAAAAAAGGGCCGAAGCCCCTTTTATTTTTTTGTACCTGAAAACTTTATTCACAAACTTCTGCCTTTATCATTACCCAAAATTTATCACTTTCAATAGTAAAATCTTGAGTCTTATCAAATTGTCCGGGAGCATTGGTAGTTTCTGGTTCTTCAGTGCTTAAATATAAATGAGTGATTGTAACTCCTTCGCCTTCTGTTATTTCTACCACACCTTCGTTGTAAAAGATGGTTACTTCGCCTTCCAAAGAACCGTTCTTGTGATGTATCTCGCGGGTTTCATATCCATCTGGAATTGCTGCAAAATCGAAATAATGAGCCCAGCCCCAATTTTTGCTATTGCCTATTAAATCAAAATCTTTATTCCCGATCATATATCCTGACTCACATTCCACTTCACAAGGAGCGGTAGAACAGGAATAGACATCTGACCATTCACTGGCCTTTAATCCATTCTGCCCACCTTCATTTAGTGCCTGTACCTTAAAAACATATTCCATTCCGCAACTAAGGGAACGATCGCAGCTTTCCCCGCTACCTTCAATATATTCTTCAAGAAAGAAAGGGAAATCATCTCCTGGTGCCAGAGCATAACTATCATTATTCCCCGTCACCTGGAACATTTCCTGACACATATCAATTTCCAGTTCTTCGGCATCTCCCCATCCGTTAGCAGCATAATCTTCTGCTGTCATCCATCTAACACGGAAGCCACCCATGGCCCCGGTATTTTCTCCAGCTGTAATGGTAACCTCGAGGGATGATTCTGTGCTGGTGCCACAGTTCAATAAAGGAGTTTCAAATTGAGGCTGATCATTTTGAGCGTGGTCATTCTGTGCCTTAGCCTTTGCATCAAGCGTAGTGAATTCAACTGTAGGTTCCACACTACAACCAGCCATTATAAAAATGGCAAGAAAATAAGTAATTTTTTTCATAAAATTTTAAATATTGGTTAGGAAATCTAAGGTATCTTAAAAAGACACTTCAAAAACAGCGGATATTCAATTTTCGATGATCGTGTAGGAAAAATCGACAGCGGGAGAATTAACTGATGTAATTCCAGATGTTTTTGTTCTTAACTAACTGGGAATAAGTGAACCGGACTATTTTGTTCTTTTCCATCTCCAGGTTCGGGTCTTCTTTAAGAACCTGTAAGGCATGGTAGCGGGCAGTTTTTAGAATGTCATTATCCTTGACAATATCGGCGAACTTTAAGTTCAGAACCCCGCTTTGTTGGGTACCCATGAGATCTCCCGGGCCCCGCAGCTTTAGATCCACCTCGGCGATCTCAAAGCCGTCACCCGTACTTACCATGGTTTCCAGCCTGGTTTTGCTGTCGGCAGAGAGTTTGTGCCCGGTCATAAGAATGCAGTAGCTTTGTTCTGCGCCACGGCCCACCCGTCCTCTGAGCTGGTGTAGCTGGGAAAGTCCGAAGCGTTCGGCACTTTCAATGATCATCACACTGGCATTAGGTACATTTACACCCACCTCGATCACGGTAGTAGCCACCATGATCTGGGTTTCCCCCTTAACGAACCTGTCCATTTCATAATCCTTATCGGCAGGTTTCATTTGTCCGTGTACGATTGATATCTGGTAATTGGGTGCCGGGAACTCCCGTGCGATGCTTTCATAGCCGTCCATCAGGTCTTTATAATCCATTTTTTCAGACTCCTGAATAAGCGGATAAACCACGTATACCTGGCGGCCTTTTTTGATCTCGTCCTTTATAAATGCGAAGACTTTTAACCTGTTGCTGTCATACCGGTGGACGGTCTTGATATCTTTTCGTCCGGGAGGAAGTTCATCAATGACCGAAACATCCAGGTCACCATAAAGGCTCATGGCGAGAGTTCGCGGAATGGGAGTAGCCGTCATTACAAGTACATGTGGAGGCAGCTGATTCTTTTTCCAAAGCCTCGCCCGTTGAGCAACTCCAAACCGGTGCTGTTCATCAATAATCGCCAGTCCCAGGTTCCTGAATTGCACTTTTTCCTCCAGCAGGGCATGGGTACCTATGAGTAGGTGAAGTTCCCCACTTTCCAGGGCTGCGTGTATCTCCTTTCTTTCGGCGGTTTTTGTGGAGCCTGTGAGTAACCTTACATTGATCCCCAGGTTCTCAACCAGTTCACAGATCCCATTATAATGTTGTGTGGCTAAAATTTCTGTGGGGGCCATAAGGCAAGCCTGGAAATTGTTGTCCAGGGCAAGAAGCACGCTCATCAAAGCGACAATGGTTTTCCCAGATCCCACATCCCCCTGTAGCAGCCGGTTCATCTGGGCGCCGCTCCCCAGGTCCTGCCGAATTTCTTTTATTACCCTTTTTTGTGCGTGGGTAAGCTCAAAAGGCAGGTGTTTCTCATAGAATTCACTAAAGTTTTCCCCAACCTCTTCAAAAGGAAATCCTTTGATCTTTTTCTTCCGAAGCAAATTCTTCATCAGCAACTGCAGCTGAATGTAAAAAAGTTCTTCAAATTTAAGTCTGAACTGTGCTTTCGCCAGTAACTCCTGGTTCTTCGGAAAGTGAGCATTGAAAATTGCTTCGGCTTTGGGTAATAAATGAAGTTCCTCCCGTAGATCAACCGGCAACGGATCGTAGAATTTATTGCCGCTTTCTATAAAAAGCTGCTGCATGCATTTGCTGAAGACCCTGTTGGTGATCCCTGATTTTGCGAGTTTTTCGGTGGAAGGATAAACGGGCTGCATGGCCGTTCTCAGGTTCTTTTTGTATTCTTCCACCAATTCCATTTCGGGGTGGGGCATGCTGAACATGCCGTTAAACCAGTTGGTCTTTCCGAAGATCACATAGGGAATATTCACTTTGAGGTTTTCCCTTATCCATTTATGTCCTCTAAACCAAACCAGCTCCATCCTTCCGGTATCATCAACAAAATCGGCCACCAGTCTTTTACCTCTTTTTTGTTCAACGGTTCGAATGTTCACTATTTTGCCAACCACCTGTACCTCGGCACTGTTACGCTGCAACTGGTTGATCTTATAGAACCGGGTTTTATCCAGGTAACGATTGGGGAAGAAGTTCAAAAGGTCGCCATAAGTATGGATCCCGATCTCCTTCCGCAGAATATCGGCCCGGTTGGGGCCAATTCCCTTCAGGTAATCAATGGGGGTTTGCAGCAGGCTGGGATTCATGAAACGAAGATAAAAAAAATGCCTAAAGCAGCTCCAAAAAAACAAATGTGGATCAACCTTTGCCGGTAATTTACAAATTGCAGGGAGTGATGTATATTTGGAACATGAAGAAGCTGTTTTCGTTTTGTGTTTTGCTTTTTTTTACGGGACTTACAATGGCCCAGGAAACACCTGTAACAGATTTTACTCATCTTAAAGCTGAAATTACCATCTTTCCTTCCCGGGGAGCAGTGTCGGGCGAGCTATTGTACACCTTTGATGTTTTGGAGCCAACCGATTCCGTATTCATAGATGCCCGAAAAATGGAATTTCAGAAGGTATTTTTGAACGGACAAGAAGTTCCCTTCGTCAATGACGGTAAACGGCTCTGGTTGATGCAATCTTTAGAAAGATCTACAGATAACCTGTTGGAAGTGGCCTATACCGCCACCCCGCAACAGACCATGTATTTTATAGAAACCCAGCCCGAAGGGGAGAAGCAGGAGTACCAGGTGTGGACCCAGGGGCAGGGAAAGAATACCTCTCACTGGTTGCCCAGTTTTGATGACCTTAATGAAAAAGTGGAATTCGACCTTAGTTTTCTCTATCCAAAAGGTAAAACCTTAACCGCGAACGGGGTGTTGGAGAATTTGGTCGCTGTTAATGACACGATCACTCGATGGGAATTTGATATGAAAAATCCTATGAGTAGCTACCTGGTTGCTGTTGCTGCGGGCGATTATGAGATCAAAGAAATTACTTCGGAAGGTGGTGTGCCCATCAGGTTGTTCTATCCTGCAGGAAAGGAAGAGCTGGTGGAGCCAACTTATCGCTATACCGCAGATATCATGGATTTCCTGGAAAAAGAGATAGGAGTAGAATATCCCTGGCAGAATTACAAGCAGGTCCCGGTGCGGGATTTTTTATATGCGGGTATGGAAAATACGGGAACTACCATCTTTTCAGATCTTTTCCTGGTAGACTCCACTGGGTTTCAGGATCGCAATTATGTGATGGTCAATGCCCATGAACTTGCCCACCAATGGTTTGGGGATATGGTAACTGCGGCTAAGGGTGAGGATCACTGGCTGCAGGAAGGATTTGCTACCTATTACGCCCTGCTGGCCGAAAAAGAGATCTTTGGAGAGGATTATTTCTACTGGAAGCTTTTTCAAAGTGCCGAAGAACTGAAGCAGATGAGCGATTCGGGAAAAGGTGAGCCCCTTCTAAAAAAGGGAGCTGGCTCTTTAACGGTATATCAAAAAGGGGCCTGGGCACTTCATATCCTTAAAGAGAAGGTTGGGAAGACAACTTTTGATGAGGGAGTTAAAAATTACCTTTTGAAGCATGCTTATGGAAACGTCACCACAGAAGATTTTTTATCTGAAGTTGAAAAAGCTTCAGGCAAAGACTTAAGCCTTTTCAGAAAGGACTGGCTGGAACAATCGGCTTTTCAGGGTGCCGAAGCTTTGGAGTCGCTTAAGAAATCAGATTTTATCAGGAACTACCTCGAAGTGGCTGCTTTGAAGCAATTGCCGCTGGAAGCCAAAAAAGAGCTTTTGGAAAGGGCGCTTGATTTCCCGGTTAATGATTACATAGGGCAGGAGGTAGTGCACCAGCTGGCGTTGGAAGATGCAAGTGACGTGCTTGACCTGTACAAAAAAGCCTTTGCGACCAATAATTTATATGTAAGGCAGGCTATTGCCATTTCATTGCAGAAAATTCCGCAGGAACTAAAACCTGAATATGAAACCTTGTTAGACGACGAGTCTTACGTTACCCAGGAAGCTGCCTTATTCAACCTTTGGCTCAATTTTCCGGAGGAAAGGCAGGAGTATCTTGCAGTAATGAAAGGAAGGGAAGGTTTTTTAGATAAAAATATCCGCACTCTCTGGCTGGCGCTTAGCATTGCTACTCCGGGGGTAGAAGAGGCTGAAAAATGGGAATATTTAAAGGAATTATCTTCTTACACCGAACCGTACCAAAGGTTCCAGCTTAGACAGCATGCTTTTGGTTATCTGTATCAGTTAAACGCTTTTGGGAGTAAGGAAATTTCCAATTTGTTAGAGGCCAGCAAGCATCCTACTTCCCGTTTCAGGGAATTTGCAAAAGACCTGCTCAAAAAGGTCGTTGAAATGGAAAATCTTGCGCCAAATGATAAGGCCCTGCTCGAAAAAGAACTGGGTTTAAATCCTTCGCAGAATTAAAGGCTTACCAGAGGGTTTTTACCTCCCGCTTGATATAAGATAAACCTGTTTCGCTCGGTGGTTGTTGTTCCAGGAGCGAATTGAGAATATGCTGCCGAAATTGATCTGCGTCTTCGATCTCCTCTTTCGCCGCAGTTTTTCTAATGTTGGCAATAGTAGCATTCTTGGATGCCTTGATCACGTTCCAGCATTCCTTACTTACATAAATTTGTTGGGCCAGGTTGTGCTCAAATTCCTGTTCGATGGTCTTGATGAGAAGGGAAGCATATTCTTCTTTTTTGTTCCTGCCTGGTTCCACTCTTACCAGGAGACTTGAAGGGGCTATGCGCTCCAGGAAAAGGGTCATGCGTTCATACGCTTGCAGGCGCAGGGGAAGTGCCTGTTTCTGGTTTTCCTTATGAAGCAGGAACATTCTGCGTTTTTCCTCGTTGCGCACGTGGAGGTTAAAGAAATAAAAGGCAAGAATGCCTACAACTACTGCGGGAAGCAAGTAGAACAACAACTGGAGGATGTTATCTTCTGACATAGGTTGATTATTGTTCAGAAACTGAAGTGTCTTCGGTCTCGACCTCTTTCACATCTGTTTCCTGTCCTTTCCTGTATGAGCCGCCTAAGTTAGGACATCCTACCAAAGTAGCAACAGAATCAAACGGAACTTTTGTCTTATTGTAGGTAAATGTTTCAGCAAGGGTCTTGGCAATAAAGCGATCTCCCAGGTTGATCTCCACATCATCCATCGTGAACTGGCAGGGGTGTTCGTACCCGCAGGCGTGAGTGATCTCCAGGAGTTCTTTTCTAAAGTTATTGAAATAATAATTTACCCTGTCGGCTTTATCTTTCACATTGATCCCTGCCTGCAGCCACTTGTTCTGGGTAGCCACGCCGGTAGGACAGGTATTGGTATGGCAGCTTTGGGCCTGTATGCAGCCAATGCTGAGCATGGCTTCCCGGGCCACGTTGATCACATCGGCACCCATAGCGAAGGCCATGGCAGCTTTGGCCGGAAAACCGAGTTTCCCACTTCCGACGAAAACGATCTGATTGGTCAACTCTTCCTTTTGGAAGATCTTATAAACATCTGTAAACCCGTATATCCAGGGTAGCGCCACGTGATCGGCAAAACTTGGAGGGGCTGCCCCGGTACCGCCTTCCCCGCCGTCTATCTGGATAAAATCGGGACCCCTGTTGGTTTTTTTCATGATAGAAGCCAGTTCCTTCCACTCATCAAGTTTTCCAATGGCAGCCTTGATACCTACAGGCAATCCTGTATTTTCAGCAATGTCTTCGATAAAATCCACCAGTTCGTTCATATCACCAAAGGCACTGTGGTTGGGAGGTGAGAGCACATCTTTCCCCATGGGCACGTGCCTTATCTCAGAGATCTCCCTGGTGATCTTTGAGGCAGGTAAAACTCCTCCTTTTCCGGGTTTTGCCCCCTGGGAAAGCTTGATCTCGATGGCGCGTACCTGCGGATATTCCTCACACATCTTCACCATTTTTTCCATGGAAAAAGTGCCGTCTTCATTCCTCACCCCAAAGTAGCCGGTTCCCACCTGAAAGACGATATCGGCACCTGCCTTGTGATAGGGGGAGAGTCCGCCTTCGCCGGTGTTATGATAAGCATAGGATTTTTTGCACCCCCTGTTAAGCGATTCGATGGCTTTAGCCGATAAAGACCCAAAACTCATGGCCGAAACATTGATCACCGATGCAGGCCTGAAGGGTCTCCTGCGCTTATGGTGCTCTCCCATCACCTTTGCACAAGCCACAAAATAGGGGTCCTGTTTATTATGGTGATCTTCTGGAATTTTATACGGAATGACCGCATTATTGATGAACACATAATTGACTTCATAAATATCCTGATCGGTACCAAAACCTTCGTAGTTGTTCTCATTTTTGGAGGAGGCATATACCCATCCCCGCTCGATCCTGTTGAACGGAAGTTCTTCACGGTTCCCGGCGACTATATACTGTCTTAATTCGGGGCCAATACTCTCCAGCATATAGCGCAGATGCCCTACCACCGGAAAATTGTGCAAGATCGTATGCTTCCTGTTTATGAAGATATCGTAAACAGCTATGAGCCCCAGAACCATCATCACCCACAGGTACCACGGGATTTCTTTTATGATCTCAACTACTTCGTTCATACTACTGGTTTAGATAATCTAATGCTAATTGTGACATTACTTTTACTCCTAACAGCAATCCGCTTTCATCAATATAAAAATCAGGAGTGTGGTGAGGCGCGGGATCTGTGCTGTCCAACGGTTGTCCTCCTAAAAAGAAATAAAATCCGGGGACTTTCTCCTGGAAAAAAGAAAAATCCTCTCCGCCTGTAGTTGCTTTTTGGAGTTCGACCTTTCCGTTACCCGCCACCTTTTTAAGTGTTGGCAGCATTTGCTGCGTGAGATTGGGATCGTTATAGGTGATCGCGGTGTTGTTCTGGATCTCCACAGTTGCCGAACCTCCATAAGCTTCAGCAATGGCAGGTACCATTTCCCGCATCCGTTTCAGTATCATTTCTTTCATTGCCGGATCAAGCGTTCGAATAGTACCTATCATTTCGGCACTTTCCGGAATGATGTTGAAACGCACTCCGCTGGTAATTTTCCCCACAGTGATCACTGCGGCGGCATCCACCAGTTTTGATTCCCTGCTAATAATGGTTTGCAGTCCGTCAATGATCTTTGCAGAGATCAAGATAGGGTCCACACCGCTCCAGGGTGCAGATCCATGGGTTTGTTCCCCTTTGACGTTGATCACAAAACGCTCTACTGCGGCCATGGTGCCTTCGGGTTTATACCTGATGGTTCCCACTGGGGTACCTGAATTGATATGAAGGCCAAAAATGGCGTCTACATCAGGATTTTTCAGAACCCCTTCTTTGATCATCAAGGCAGCGCCACCTTCCTCTCCCGGTGGCGGTCCCTCTTCTGCGGGCTGAAAAATGAATTTCACCGTGCCGTTCAGTTTATCTTTGTTTTCGGTAAGCACTTCCGCAGCCCCCATAAGGATCGCAGTATGGGTGTCATGGCCGCAGGCATGCATTACGCCTGTTGTAGTCCCTAAGAATTCGGTGGTTACTTCAGATTTGAACGACAGGTCGTTCCTTTCGGTTACCGGCAAAGCGTCAATATCGGCGCGCAGGGCCACAACCTTTCCATTCTTTTTTCCTTTCAGGATGCCCACAACGCCTGTTTTGCCTACTCCCGTCTGTACTTCCATACCGAGACTTTCAAGGTGGGCAGCGATCTTTTTGGCTGTTTCAAATTCCCTGTTGGAAAGTTCGGGGTTTTGATGAAAATCCCTTCGCCACTCAATTACCTTGTCTTCGATCTCTTCGGCAGCGGCGGCTATGGTGGGATCTGTTTGCTGGGCACACAGTACAAAACTGAATAAACAACAGAAGGGGAGCAGAAAATATCTCATTTTTAATGTATTAAATAAAGGCAAAAGTGCCGGGAAGTTAATTATCCTAAATATATTCATTTTCTGAAGCCTTTCAAATTATCGGCCTGTTTTGTTCCAAGATGGGTTTTGTTTTAAGCTGTTTTTGGTTAATTTCACGGCTTTAAAAGAAGGAGGAAAATTGGAATCTTATTTAGCCGAATTAAATGATGCGCAAAGAGCCCCGGTGCTGCAAAAAGACGGGGCGATGATAGTGATTGCCGGTGCCGGATCTGGGAAGACCCGGGTACTCACCTATAGAATCGCCTACCTGATGAGCCAGGGGGTGGACGCTTTCAATATTCTCTCCCTTACCTTTACCAACAAGGCGGCACGGGAAATGAAGAGCCGTATTGCAAAGATCGTAGGAAACAGCGAAGCAAAGAATTTATGGATGGGAACTTTCCACTCCATTTTTGCCAAAATGCTGCGCTTCGAAGCCGATAAACTAGGATACCCTTCCAATTTTACCATTTATGAC
Source organism: uncultured Flavobacteriaceae bacterium (assembly GCA_964572365.1). Classification (GTDB taxonomy): domain Bacteria; phylum Bacteroidota; class Bacteroidia; order Flavobacteriales; family Flavobacteriaceae; genus Salinimicrobium. Next base: position 16,150 of record CAZNFK010000015.1, read on the forward strand.
ACCCAGGATTCCCAGCGGCTTATTTCGGCTATTATCAAAGAAATGGGACTCGATAAGGATGTGTATAAATACAAACAGGTCTATTCCCGCATTTCTTCCTATAAGAACAGCCTCATTACCGTAAAAGCCTATTTTCAGAATCCGGAGTTGCAGGAAGCCGATGCCATGTCCAAAAAACCCAGGCTGGGGGAGATCTATCAGCATTATGTGGACAGGTGCTTCAAGGCGGGAGCGATGGATTTTGATGACCTGCTTCTGAAAACTAACGAACTTTTGAACCGGTTTCCCGATGTGCTTCAGAAGTACCAGAACCGTTTTCGTTATATTCTGGTGGATGAGTACCAGGATACCAACCATTCTCAATACCTTATTGTAAAAGCGCTTTCAGATAAATTTCAGAACATTTGTGTGGTGGGAGATGACGCGCAGAGTATCTATGCCTTCCGCGGAGCCAACATCAACAACATTCTCAATTTTCAGAAAGATTACGACGATGTAAAAATGTACCGCCTGGAACAGAATTACCGTTCCACCAGGAATATTGTGGAGGCTGCCAACTCGGTCATTGACAAGAACAAGACCAAACTGGACAAGGTGGTGTGGACGGCCAATGATGAAGGTCCCAGGATCGTGGTGAACAGGTTGCTGACCGATGGGGAAGAGGGAAGGTTTGTGGCCGGGTCTATTTTTGAGAATAAAATGGAAAAGCAGATGAGGAACAGCGATTTTGCTATTCTTTATCGCACTAACGCGCAGAGCCGGGCTATGGAAGACGCTCTTCGGAAAAAGGATATCCCTTACCGCATTTTTGGAGGTCTTTCCTTTTACCAGAGAAAAGAGATCAAGGATGTGCTTTCTTACCTGCGCCTCATCATAAATCCGAAGGATGAGGAAGCCCTGAAAAGAGTGATCAATTATCCCGCACGGGGAATTGGGCAAACCACCGTGGACCGTTTAACCATAGCGGCAAACCACTATAAAAGATCCATTTTTGAGATCATTGAGAATTTGGATAAGATCGATCTCAAGATCAATCGCGGTACTAAGAATAAGTTGGAGAATTTTTCCAACATGATCAAGCATTTCCAGATCCTGAACCAGGAAGCCGATGCCTTTATGGTAGCCGAAACGGTGGCCAAGAAAACCGGACTTTTACAGGAATTAAAAAAAGACGGCACGCCTGAAGGGATCGCGCGAATAGAGAATATTGAAGAATTACTTAACGGGATAAGGGATTTTGTAGAAGGTCAAAAAGAGCTCGCAGATGCCAGCGGTTCTCTAACCGAGTTCCTGGAAGATGTAGCCCTGGCGACCGATATGGATAAAGATTCGGGAGACGAAGACCGTGTAGCCCTTATGACCATTCACCTGGCCAAAGGACTGGAATTCCCTTATGTGTATATCGTGGGTATGGAAGAAGACCTATTTCCTTCGGCAATGAGTATGAACACCCGCTCTGAACTGGAAGAGGAACGCCGGCTATTCTATGTGGCCCTTACCCGCGCCGAGAAGCAGGCTTACCTCACCTATACGCAATCCAGATATCGCTGGGGGAAACTGGTGGATGCCGAACCCAGTCGGTTTATCGAGGAGATCGACGACAAATACCTCGATTACATGATCCCGCAGGATGACTATAAATACAAACCGCTTATAGATACCGATATTTTCGGGGAAGTCGACAAGAGCAAGTTTCGCCAAACAAAGCCCAAGAACGGCACTCCGCCACCTTCGCATAAACCCACAGATGAACAGCTGCGAAAGCTTCGGAAACTACGACCCGCAGAAACTTCAAGTCCGGCAGCAGCTCCTTCACCCGGCGTAAAACTAGAAGCGGGAGATGAGGTAGAGCATATGCGTTTTGGAAAAGGAAAAGTGCTGAGTATTGACGGGGTAGGACAGGATAAGAAAGCGGAGATAAACTTCGAGAACGGAGGGATCAAAAAGCTGTTGCTGAAATTCGCAAAACTCAAGGTACTGTCTTAAAATTCACCGTCGTTCCTCTAAATTTATTTAACCGTTAAGTTTCTGTTATTCTTTAGGTTAGGTCTTATCTTGTCTTTAATTTTAAAGTAAAGGAGAGGCTATGATAAGAGAAGGTACTACCGTGACCTGGAAATGGGGAAAAGGAACTGCTACCGGTAAGGTCAAAAATACCTTTGATCACGAAATCACTACCACCATAAAAGGAACAAAAGTTACCCGGAAAGGAAATCCGGGCAATAGAGCTTTGTTCATTCAGCAGGAAAATGGTGCTGAGGTGCTTAAGCTGGAAAGCGAAGTACAAAGGGTGGATTAAGATTTCCCGGAAACCATTATTATAAGCTCCTATAAATTCGTATTTTTTAATTTTATAAAAAAACCAAGTATGGCAGAACTGATCAGAATCTACGAAGAGAACCCAAACCCCAAACAAATTCAGAAAGTTGTTGACGCCCTTAAAAACGGAGCGGTGATCATTTATCCTACAGATACCGTTTATGGTCTGGGATGTGACATTACTAACAATGCCGCTCTTGAAAAGGTCGCCCAGTTAAGAGGTGTAAAGCTCGAAAAAGCCAATTTTTCCTTTATCTGCGAAGATCTTAGTAACCTCTCAGACTATGTTCGGCAGATCGATACTCAGACCTTTAAGATCCTGAAGCGTTGTCTACCCGGTCCATACACATTTGTTTTACCCGGGAACAATAATCTGCCTACTGTTTTCAAAAAGAAAAAAACAGTGGGAATAAGGGTACCTGATAACAATATCTCCCGTGCCCTGGTCGCGGGCCTGGGTAATCCCATTGTGTCTACCTCGATCAGGGATGAAGACGAGGTGCTGGAATACACTACAGATCCCGAATTGATCCTGGAAAAATGGGATAAGCTGGTTGACATTGTGATAGACGGCGGTTATGGAGATAATACTCCTTCAACCGTGATCGACCTTACCACTTCCGAGCCTGAGGTTATTCGCGAGGGTAAAGGCAGTGTGGAGATCCTGTGAAAATTCTTAAACTATATCCATAAAAAAACCCGGCCAGTGGCCGGGTTTAATTTTTTTAAGCGAAAGCAGCTTATTTAGCTTCTTTCATTCCTTGCTCAATAAGGTTGTAGAACTGGTCAAGCTTTGGAAGGATCACGATACGTGTTCTTCTGTTCTTAGCTCTACCTTCTGCAGTTTCGTTAGTAGCAACCGGCATGTAATAGCTTCTACCTGCAGCAGTCATTCTTTGTGGAGCCACTCCAAATTCTTCCTGTAATACACGTACTACAGAAGTAGCTCGCTTAACTGAAAGATCCCAGTTGTCCTGAAGAACTGCGTTACGAATTGGCTTGTCATCTGTGTGACCTTCAACCATGAATTCGATCTCTGGTTTGTTCTTAACTACAGTAGCTACTTTTCCAAGTACCTCTTTTGCACGCTCAGAAACGTTATATTTTCCGCTTTCAAACAATAATTTGTCTGAGATAGAAACGTAAACAACTCCTTTTTCAACATTGATCTGGATATCCTCATCATTAAGGTTTCCTAAAGCACCTTTAAGGCTGGTTACCAATGCAAGGGTTACAGAATCTTTCTTGGTGATGGCATCCTGCATACGCTGGATCTTCATGTCTTTTTCTTTGATGCTCTCTAGAGAACGCTCAAGGTTTTCTGCCTCCTTTTTAGATAAAGTAGCAAGATCTCCAACATTGTTCAATAAAGCAGAGTTTTGGTTGCTCAACTGATTAATTTGCTGGTTCAATCTTTCTTTCTCATCGAGACAGGAGTTAAGCTTCACAGTAGCTGTGTTTAGCTGGTCCTGAGTCTCTTTTTGTTGGGCTTCAAGCTCGGCATATTTCTTTTGTGAAACACAAGAAGAAAGTAGGAGGGCAGCAGTGGCCGATAAAAGCATGATTTTCTTCATAATTCTTAAATTGTTGTGATTAAATGTTAAACGTTTCAAAAATACAAAAACTTGGTTCTCCACGAAATTATATGGTCACTTTAATATAAACTTTCAAAGATCCCCAAATCTTCTCTTTCCTATCAAATAATAAGCCAATACAACGGAGTTAATCTGGGAATATTTCTTTTTCTGCGGAAATTCTCTCCTTTTTTTCAGGATTTTTATAAAATGAGAATAAAAACTGAAATGACCGCGAACGATAGCTATTGTGTGTGAGGGTTTTAGCTCTATTAAAAATTTTATTCCCGCCAGGCCGTCCAGGATCATTCGAAGTAAAATAATTATAAAAATTTTTTCCCCGGGGGCATTTTTGAGCAGGGTAAAGAGGCTGTTCCTGAAATTATAGAAAGTTTTTCGGGGATTCATGGAATCTAATGTAGCTCCACCCAGGTGGTAAATCGAAGAATTGCCGACAGCTTTCACTTTTAGGTCCAGGTTGTTAATTCTCCAGCATAGGTCGATCTCTTCCTGGTGGGCAAAGAAATCCTCGTCAAACTCGCCTGCCCGATAGAAAGCTGTTTTTCTGATTGCCATACACGCGCCGCTGGCCCAGAAAACCTCCGCAGTGTCATCGTACTGGCCTTCATCTTTTTCAAGAGTCTCGAAGATGCGGCCACGACAATAAGGATACCCCAGGCTGTCAATAAAACCACCCGCTGCCCCGGCATACTCAAAATATTCCTTATTCTTATAATCCAGTATCTTGGGTTGCAATACCGCAGTTCCCGGATCTTTCTCAAATTCTGAAAGCAGTGGCGGGATCCATCCGGGGGTTACTTCAACATCGCTGTTGAGCAATATATAAATGTCTTGGGTAACATGTTGCAGGGCGTCATTATATCCTTTGGCAAAGCCGCCATTTATCTCGTTTTGAATGATCTTCACTTCAGGGTAAGTTGATCTTACAAACTCAACCGAGTCATCTTCCGAAGCATTATCGGCTACATAGATCTGGGCTTCCGGGGAATGGTTTACAACTGAAGGCAGGAACTGCTCGAGTAAGGCTCTTCCGTTCCAATTAAGTATGACTACTGCGACTTTCACTGTTGCAAATTAACGGAAAAATTAAGGTTTATTTCCATTGGGGGAGATCGGGCAAAAAATGATATTTTTCGGCCTCATAGTCCAGCTGGCAAAAATAATGCTTCAGGCCGTTTGTTACCATTAGGAAATTGGCCTTAAGAGCAAGGTTATAGCGAGCAATCTGGTCAAATGTCTCCTGGGTGATGGGCACGGAGGAAGCTTTGCATTCCACCACCAGATGAATAGATCCGTCGGGGTTATAAGCAAGAACATCATACCTCTTGATGAGGTCGTGGATCTTTAGTTGTTTCTCTACATTCAGAAGGCTTTTGGGCATTTTCTTTTCCTCGAGCAGGAAATGCACCACGTGTTGGCGCACCCATTCCTCGGGGGTGAGCAGAACGAACTTTTTTCGGAGGACATCAAAAACAGCTACTTTATTTTCGCTATTTTTGAATCGGAAAGTGTAATTGGGGAAGTTCAGTGAATGCATGGTCAAAAATAGGATTTTTTCAATAAATTCTTCCGCAGAAATCTATCGCACCCCAAAAAGTTAGAATTTAATGGATGAAGTAAAGAATATAGTTGCTACCCTAAAAAAAGGAGATATCAAACCAATCTACTTTTTAATGGGGGAGGAACCTTATTTTATAGATCAGATCTCAGATTATATAGAAGAAAACGTGCTGCGGGAAGATGAAAAAGGCTTCAACCAAATGGTGCTTTACGGGCGTGATGTTTCCGTAGATGATATTGTAGGGAATGCCAAACGCTTTCCTATGATGGCCGAGAGGCAGGTGATTATAGTGAAAGAGGCACAGGACCTTTCCCGTACCATCGAACAGCTGACAGATTATGCCGAAAATCCGCAGCCATCAACGGTTCTGGTCATATGTTACAAGTATAAAAAACTTGATAAAAGAAAAAAGCTCCATAAAGCCGTTGCAAAAGCCGGAGTGATCTATGAAAGCAAACGGCTCTATGAAAACCAGGTGGCGACCTGGATAAAAGAAACCCTTCATGCCAGGAATTACCAGATAGCGCCTAAAGCCGCACAAATGCTGGTAGAGTTCCTGGGAACCGACCTCGGAAAGATCGACAATGAACTGCAAAAGTTAAGGCTTATTTGTCCTGAAGGTACAAATATCACTCCCGAGATCATTGAGGAGAACATAGGAATAAGTAAGGATTTCAATAATTTCGAGCTTCGAAAGGCAATTGGGATGAGAGATGATCTTAAGGCGCACAGGATCATCAATTATTTTTCTCAGAACCCTAAAGACAATCCTATGGTCATGACCATTAGTTTGCTGTTCAGTTTTTTTTCCCAGCTTCAGCAATACCATGCGCTGGGAGATAAATCAAAATCAAATGTTGCTAAAGTTTTAAGGGTAAATCCTTATTTTGTGAGCGATTATGCAACAGCCGCCAAAAATTACTCCATGAAAAATGTGAGCAGGGCCATCTCTTACCTGCGAGATGCCGATGTGAAAAGTAAAGGAGTTGGTGCGGCAAATGTTCCTCAGGGAGACCTGTTAAAAGAACTGCTGGTAAAAGTAATGCGATAAAAATGGCAAAATTTCAAACCTGGATCAGTGCAGCCAGATTAAGAACCCTTCCACTTTCCATCTCTGGAATTTTAGTGGGAAGTTCGATAGCTGTTGCACAGGAAGAGTTTCACAGCGTGATCTTCAGCCTGGCGCTGGCTACGACACTTGGGCTCCAAATTCTTTCGAATTTTGCAAATGATTACGGTGACTTTGTAAAAGGAACCGATAATGACGAAAGGGTAGGCCCCCAAAGGACTTTGCAAAGCGGGTTGATCACCAAAGGGGAAATGTTCTGGGGAATGGTATCCACGGCTGTGGTAACCTTTCTATTCGCGGTGGCCCTAATTTATATCGCCTTTGGTTCTGAAAATCTGGTTTACGTGCTGCTCTTTTTGCTCCTTGGAATCGGAGCCATAGTTGCCGCCGTAAAATATACAGTGGGAGAGTCGGCTTACGGCTATAAAGGCCTGGGAGATGTATTTGTTTTTCTCTTTTTTGGAGTGGTAGGAGTGTACGGTTGTTATTTTCTGTATTCCCTGGAGTGGGATTGGGAGGTGTTGCTCCCGTCCTTTACTATTGGCCTGTTGAGCGCGGGGGTTTTGAACCTTAACAACATGCGGGACCGGGTAGCCGATGAAAGAGCCGGGAAAAATACCCTGGTGGTGAAAATGGGTGCTGTAAACGCCAAGAAATATCATTATTTTCTCATCATTGCAGCCGTTTTTTCGATCGTGATGTTTTCGGCGCTTACCTTCACCGGTATAAATGACCTGCTTTATTTCTTTGCTTTTATTCCACTATTAAAACATTTAAAAAGGGTGATGGAAAATGAGCATCAGGAACAACTGGACCCCGAGTTAAAAAAGCTCGCTTTAAGTACCTTTTTGCTTGCATTGCTTTTTGGACTTGGGCAGATCCTTTAAATCAATAGAGAACAGAATTTTTATAATCGTCTAAATTTAGAAAACATGAAAATTACTCATTATGCACACAGCACATTTCTAATCGAGATCAAAGGGGTACATATATTAGTAGATCCTTTTATAACCGGAAATGACAAACTGCAGGGAAAAGTTGACGTAGAAACTCTAAAGGCCGATTATATCCTGCTTACCCACGCCCACCAGGATCATACGCTTGATGCCGAAGCTATTGCCAAAAGGACCGGGGCTGTTATAGTGAGTAACTTCGAGATCACCACGCATTATGAGAATAAAGGCATCGAGGTGCACCCTATGAACCACGGTGGAAACTGGAGCTTTGAATTCGGAAATCTTAAATATGTCAATGCCGTACATACCAGCTCTTTTCCCGACGGAAGTTATGGAGGCCAACCTGGAGGGTTTGTCATAGAAGGAGAACATAAGAACATCTATATTGCGGGAGATACCGCTCTTACCATGGATATGAAATTGATCCCCATGCAGACGAAACTTGATCTTGCCATTCTTCCTATCGGCGATAATTTCACGATGGGAGTGGATGATGCCATCATCGCGAGCGATTTTGTGCAATGTGATAAGGTCCTGGGATGTCACTATGATACCTTTGGGTTCATAGAAATAGACCATGAGGAGGCCAAGCGGAAGTTTTACGAAAAAGGGAAAGATCTTATGCTCCTCGAAATTGGTGAAAGCATAGAGCTTTAAAAGTTGTAAAAACCCCTGCTAATGAAAGCTTCTTATCAAAAATATATTCTCAACTTCAAACGTCCCAGCGGAACGTCTCGAGGGGTAATGACCGAAAAAGAAACCTGGTTTCTCATTTTAGAAACCGAGGACCAGATAGGGATCGGGGAGTGCGGAATTCTGCGCTCCCTTAGTTTTGATGACCGGCCAGATTATGAGGAGAAGCTCATGTGGGTGTGTGAAAATATTCAACTTGGCCCTGAAAAGCTTTGGGAGGAGCTAAGGGAATTTCCCAGCATCCAGTTTGGTGTGGAAATGGCCTTCAGGTCTTTCCAGGCAAGTTCCCCTTTTCTTCTTTTTCCTTCAGAATTTACTGAAGGTAAAGCTGCCATTCCCATTAACGGACTGGTTTGGATGGGAGAGGAAGCATTCATGAAAGAGCAGATCATTCAGAAGATAGAACAGGGCTTCAGGTGCATCAAACTCAAAATAGGAGCCATTGATTTTGAAACCGAAATAGAACTGCTCCGTTTTATCAGAAAGGAATTCCCTTCCGAAGAAATGGAAATAAGGGTGGACGCCAATGGCGCTTTTTCTCCTTCCGAAGCATTGGAAAAACTAAAAAAGCTGAGTGAGCTCGACCTTCATAGTATTGAACAACCGGTAAGAAAGGGGCAGTGGGAATTAATGGCTTCCCTGTGTGAAACTTCACCTTTGCCCATTGCCCTTGATGAGGAGTTGATAGGGGTCACTGCTGTAACAAAAAAGCGGGAACTGCTACAAACAATTAAGCCACAGTACCTCATTTTTAAACCCAGTTTGATAGGCGGTTTTAGGGGAACTACCGAATGGAAAGAACTTGCAGAGGAGCAGGGGACAGGCTGGTGGATCACCAGTGCCCTTGAGAGCAATGTGGGGCTAAACGCAATTGCACAATATACTTTTAAACAAGACAATCCAATGCCCCAGGGCCTTGGTACCGGCGGACTGTACACAAATAATTTTGATTCTCCCCTCGAGGTGCGTAATGGGGAGTTGTGGTATCAACCTCAAAGTGACTGGAAATTTAACCTATAAAAGAAACAATGTTTATAGAACAGGCTTTTAAAGCAAAGACAGATTGGTGGCGTTATTTGATCGGGATGATCATTGTATTCATCGCCTGGCAGATCATTGGCGGACTTCCGCTCATGGCAGCGATCATCATAGAAATGGGTCCTGAGATCTTTACTATGACAAATACAGACGATATGATGCAGGTGTTACAGGTGCTGGACTCCAATGTAGCTTTCTTTTTACTGCTTCTTATGTTTGCCGTAGGATTGGGTGCCTTGTTCCTGGTCATTAGGCTATTGCATCAACAACCGCTTATTGAGGCTACTACTTCTCGCAAAAAGGTGGATTGGGGAAGGTTTTTCTTTGGCTTCGGAATAATTGCTGTTTTCACGGTGGTCGCCACCATGATAGATTATAATCTAAGGCCCGAAGATTTTGTCTGGAACTTCAACCTGGTTCCCTTCTTAATACTTGCTGCCATAGCAATTATCATGGTGCCATTGCAAACCAGCTTTGAAGAATACCTTTTTAGGGGTTACTTGATGCAGGGCCTGGGGGTGATGGCAGGAAACAAATGGTTTCCATTGATCGTGACTTCTATACTCTTTGGAAGCCTGCACCTGTGGAATCCCGAAGTGGAGAAACTGGGCTATATTATTATGGTCTATTATATAGGCACCGGGCTGCTGCTGGGCATCATGACGCTTATGGATGAAGGTCTTGAACTCGCTCTTGGATTTCATTTTGGAAACAACCTTATCGGGGCTTTATTAATAACTGCCGATTGGACTGCTTTCCAGACCCACTCCATTCTTAAAGATGTTTCTGAGCCTACCGCCGGTTTTGATATCATACTTCCGGTGTTGATCGTGTATCCGATCTTTCTTTTCATTATGGCACGAACTTACCGGTGGACGAACTGGAAAGAAAAATTATTTGGAAGAGTCAGCAAGCCAGAAACTATAAATTATTCAGAAGAAATTTAGTTTTTCTTGGCATTTTGGTAACTTTAGTCTTTAAGAAGTTAAACTTCAACTAAAGTTTATGCAAAAAAAATTCAGGCTTCCCGAAACACATCCGTCTTTCAGACTTAACAAGCTGTACTTTAATAATGAGGAACTAGCATCTGTTGCCTATAGTCTCATTAAAGAAGGAGAACCGTACGAAGGGCAGGCCGGGAGTTTTTTACTGGACTGGCTGAATGAGAAAGATTACGTGGAAGTGAAAACTTCCGGTTCTACAGGCACTCCAAAGAAGATAAGGATCAAAAAACAAGCTATGATCAACAGTGCTAAGGCGACAGGGAGATTCTTTGATCTTCCCGCCGGCACCACAGCCTTACATTGTTTACCAACCAATTTTATCGCAGGAAAGATGATGCTGGTGAGAGCAATGGTCCTTGGATGGCACCTGGACCTGGTTCTTCCAAAAGCCAATCCGTTGGACAGGGTTTTCAAGATCTATGATTTCTGCGCCATGACCCCATTTCAGCTTGATAACTCTCTAAGCAGGCTTCACTTAATTCGGAAATTAATCGTGGGCGGCGGGGCAGTTTCGGCCACCCAGAAAGATCTGGTTCAGGGCATAGCTACAGAAGTCTATGAAACTTACGGAATGACCGAAACGGTTACGCATATTGCCGCCAGAAGGATCAATCCGAAGAAGAAAAGGAAAGAAGATCCCATACCTTTTCAGATCTTACCGAATGTCTCGATTTCAAATGATGAGCGGGAGTGCCTGGTCATCTCCGCGCCTCAATTGTCTGAAGAGCCGGTGGTGACGAATGATGTGGTTGAAATCCTTTCTCCAAAAACCTTTATCTGGAAAGGCCGTGTGGATAATGTGATAAACTCAGGAGGCGTAAAACTTCATCCTGAAGAGATCGAAGAAAAACTGGCTCCAATCATTGCTCACCGTTTCTTCATTACCTCTTTGCCCGATCCTGCTCTGGGAGAAAAGCTGGTCCTCATGGTGGAAAGCGATTTTTCAGAAACGGCATTAAAGGCACTTGAAAAGGAAATAAAAGCCTGTAACAAACTTGGGAAATACGAGATTCCCAAAAAGATCTACTTTGTGGAAAAGTTCGAGGAAACGCCTAATGGCAAGATCCACAGGATCAATACTCTAAAAAGCAGGATGTCCTGAACCTGAATTTAAGATTCCATCTTAAAATAGTAATCTAGCGAATGTTTTCCGGAACCGTAATAAATAAAGAAAGCGGTCACCAGGAGGATAACCAGGGCCAGGATGAGGTTTCCCACATGCATGGTTCCCACGAAATTGATAACGATCGCTCCTATAAGAATAGGCAGCTGTACTATTAACGCCCACCGGGTTAGAAGCCCTGCGGCGATAAGAATACCTCCCACCAAATGTACGGGTGCAATATAATGCACGGCCAGCATCACTCCTCCATAACCTTTTAAGGGTGCAATGAGTTCGGTCAACATGTGGGTTTGGGAAATGAACTGCAGTCCCTTAATAAAAAAGAAGACTCCCAAAGCCACTCGTAACAAGTCCAGCGAATAATAAGTATGCGCGTTCGCCCACTTATTAAGTGATTTAATTGTCATCATAACCTATAGATTTTAGCATCTATAAGATACTGAAAAATAGCGAAATATGTTTAGGTGTGGCAAAATTTCCTTAATGGAAGCTTGCTATTTATTCAATTGAATGATCAATATAAAATTCCTTGTCATTGATCTTTACAGCCTCCAGGGAAGGTATCTTTCCGGGATATTGCTGCCATTTATCTGAAGCCTTCAGCCGAACCTCTTTATCATTAATGCAAACATCTACAGGCATTTCAAAATTCTCCACATCAGCTTGCCAGCGATAAGCAAATGAACTTCCTTGTTTTCTGATCTGTAGTTCCGGAAGCTTTGGGTGGCGGAGGTATTGATCGAAAATTGGCTCCAGGTTCACAGGAGTCACCGTATCAAAAAAATCTTCGGTGGTCTTCGTATCGATGATCTTGTGGCGATGGGTTTCAGTGTAGTCCTTTAATGTTTTCCACCATAGATCATCATCGTCATAAATGCTCCTGATGGTATTGAGCAAATTGGCTCCTTTGTAATACATGTCGCCAGATCCTTCGCTGTTCACCCCGTATTCTCCAATAAGGGAGTTTTGATTCCCGATGTTGGTTCTAATGCCTTTGAGATACTCCAGAGCCTCTTCTTTTCCCCAGCGACATTCAATGTAAACGGCTTCAGAATAGGTTGTGAAACCTTCATGTATCCACATGTCGGCAATATCTTTGGCTGTGATACTGTTGCCGAACCACTCGTGTCCTGTTTCATGAATGATGATAAAGTCCCATTTAAGACCGATCCCGGTTCCGCTAAGGTCATTTCCCAGGTAACCCATTTTGTATTCATTTCCGTAGGCAACAGCGCTCTGGTGTTCCATTCCCAGGTAAGGGGTTTCCACCAGTTTGAAACCGTCCTTCTCGAAGGGATAGGCACCAAATTTCTCATAAAAACAGTCCATCATCAGTTTCACTTCTTCGAACTGTTTTTTGGCCTTTTCCAGGTTGTAGGGCAGCACGTAATAATCGAGATCGAGATTTTTATACTTGTCGCTGAAGTGAACGTAATTCCCAATATTAAGAACAATATTGTAATTGTTTATCGGGGATTCCACCTTCCAGTTCCACTGCGTATATCCATTCTCAAGGATCTCTTTTCCCATGAATCTTCCATTGGAGACATTCATCAATTGATTGGGTACCGCGACTTCTATAAGAGCTTCTTCGGGTTCATCGCTTTGGTGATCTTTGTTGGGATACCACAGGCTTGCACCGGTGCCCTGTACGGCTACCGCGATCCATGGGTTTCCTTCCTCATCCTTCTCAAAAACAAATCCGCCGTCCCAGGGCGCATTTCTGGCCACCACAGGATTTCCGGAGTAAAAGAACTGGAGGGAATCCACTTTATTTTCGGGCACCAAGGGATCCATGTTGATAAATACCGCATCAAACTTCCGATTGTAATCTAATTTATTACCTCTATATATAATGGAATCCACCTGCATGTTCGCAAAAAGATCGAGTTGCATAACCGGCAGGTCTTCTTCCGCCTTGAAGGTGATAGTATTATAACCTGAAATGAATCTTTCTTCAGGATCTACTTTCACGTTCAGGTGGTATTTAAGGACATCAAAATTCCTTTCGGGACGAAGGGAGCCTCGCAAGGTATCTGCTTCAGTAAACTTATCTTTATGGGTTACAACCTGTCCCTGCAGGGGATGCAGACCAAAAAAAGTTAAAAAGATGAGGGCAGTGAAATATCGCATTTTTTAATGATTAGGTTTGGATCACCCCCAGATTAAAATCTTTTTCGATAGGAGCGTGATTAGCGGCTTCAATACCCGTCGAGATCCATTTTCTGGTATCCAGCGGATCGATCACCGCATCTGTCCATAAATGGGCTGCGGCGTAATAAGCCGAAGTTTGTTTATCATATCGGGCTTTAATCTGTTCAAAGACTTCTTTTTCTTTTTCAGCATCCACTTTTTCCCCTTTTTTCTCGAGGGAAGCGGTTTCTATCTGCGCCAGTACTTTTGCGGCCTGTGTACCTCCCATTACGGCAAGTTCTGCACTTGGCCAGGCAAAAATAAGTCGCGGATCATAAGCTTTTCCGCACATGGCGTAGTTTCCTGCGCCGTATGAGTTACCTATGATCACTGTGAATTTTGGTACTACCGAATTACTTACGGCATTTACCATTTTTGCCCCGTCTTTAATGATACCTCCATGCTCGCTCTTGCTGCCCACCATGAAGCCGGTAACATCCTGAAGGAAGACAAGGGGGATCTTTTTCTGGTTGCAATTCGCGATAAAACGAGTGGCTTTATCGGCAGAATCGGAATAGATCACTCCGCCAAACTGCATTTCTTTTTTGGCATTTTTAACGATCTTACGCTGGTTAGCTACAATACCAACTGCCCAGCCGTCAATTCGGGCGTAGGCGCATATAATTGTTTGTCCGTATCCTTCTTTATATTCCTGAAATTCTGAGTCATCTACCAAACGGGCGATGATCTCGTGCATGTCATACTGCTCATGTCGCAGTTTAGGAAGGATCCCGTAGATTTCTTTCGGATCTTTAGCCGGTTTTTTAGGTGCTTTCCTATTGTAACCTGCCTTGTCATAATCCCCGATCTTATCCATCAATCCGCGAATGGTATCCAGGGCATCTTTGTCATCTTTTGCTTTATAATCGGTTACCCCGCTAATTTCGCTGTGGGTGGTAGCGCCTCCAAGGGTTTCATTGTCTATAGTTTCACCAATGGCTGCTTTCACCAGGTAGCTTCCGGCAAGGAAAATACTTCCGGTCTTATCTACGATCAAAGCTTCATCGCTCATGATGGGCAGATAGGCCCCTCCGGCAACACAACTACCCATAACGGCCGAGATCTGGGTGATGCCCATGCTGCTCATGACCGCGTTGTTTCGAAAGATCCTTCCGAAGTGTTCTTTATCGGGAAAGATCTCATCCTGCATGGGCAGGTAAACTCCTGCGGAATCTACAAGATAAATAATGGGAAGTTTATTCTCAATAGATATTTCCTGGGCCCTTAGGTTCTTTTTGGCGGTAATCGGGAACCAGGCACCGGCTTTTACGGTAGCGTCATTGGCCACCACGATACATTGTTTGTCGGCTACTTTTCCAATTTTAACAACCACTCCGCCGCTGGGGCATCCCCCGTGCTCCTCATACATCCCGTCTCCCGCAAAAGCGCCTATTTCTATGGCCTCCTTTGAATCGTCCAGGAGGTAATCAATTCGCTCCCGTGCAGTCATTTTGCCTTTGGAATGGTGTTTTTTGATCCTTTTTTCACCACCTCCCAGCATCACCTGTTTAAGTCTCTTTTTGAGGTCAGAGACCAGTAATTTATTATGATCTTCGTTCTTATTAAATTGAATATCCATTGGGTTGATTATGACTTTTTCTGAAAACGCCTTTAAAAAGGCCATTTTTCAGGATTTATTTTTTTGAATGGTTGCTAAAATACAAAAACCGACCGTACTATCCATCCTTTCAAAAATGATTAAAAAACCTGATATTTGTTAGGAATACCTAAGCTGTGCCTGAATAAATTTGCAGCCTGAAAAAACGAAAAATCTGCTTCATAGTTTTTCGTAACTTATAATCAACTAATTACGACCAAAATGGGAATGAATAAAAATGGAATTTTTGCCTGGGCTTCGTTTTTTACGCTTTTAATTGGAATTGCCCTGGTGTTGCTCGGGGTACTTAAATACCGGGACTACGCGATTGGATTTTCTACCGTGGGTATCGGTTTCTTTGTCATGTCCTGGGCTTTTAACGCGTTAAAAGGAAGGGTTTAATGGATGCTTCTATCGGTTTAAAAGAACAACTGGCAAGCCACCTCAAGGGTGGCGAAGCTTTTATGCCCATAGAAGAAATGCTGAAAAAGATCCCTTTTTCTGAATTGGGCAAAAGGCCGGCAGGCCTTCCTTATTCATTTTATGAACTTTTCAGTCATATAAGATTTACCCAAAAAGACATTTTAGAATACTGCATAAAAAAAGATTATTCAGCTCACAACTGGCCCGATGATTACTGGCCAAAGAAAAAAGCTCCTGAAGATGAGGCGGCATGGGAGAGCCTGAAAAAGTCTTATTTTACCGAAAGGGAAGAACTCTCAAAACTTATTCTCTCTCCCGAAAAGAAACTTTCAGACTCTGTTCCTTCAGCTGAAAAACATACCTTGTTCCGGGAGGTCCTGCTGGTGATCGAACATACTTCCTACCACAGTGGTCAGCTTTTGATCCTGCTAAGGCACCTGGGATTGCACTCCTCTTAAAATTTCATCTTTTCGAATCAAATATGAGTGCGAAAATTATGATATTTGTCTTTACAAAATTCCGGGAAAGCTCTATATAAAATGATGGCTTTCAGGAAAAATATTTTTAAAAATACAATTTATGGCAGACGATAAGAAAGTGATTTTCTC
>CAZNFK010000016.1:0-5646 GCA_964572365.1 uncultured Flavobacteriaceae bacterium
AAGAAAACCTTCAGAATATTTGATCGCAACACATTGTGAAGATCGGCGACTGCATCTATTCCAATCTCCTGAAGTTCCCGGGAAAGTTTTTTGAGTCCCGCGACCCCTTTATGCCTGCCATGAACTTCGGCTTCATAAACCTGCACATTTAAAAGATCAGAGAATAGCGGGGTGAAAAACTTTCGCGTAACAACGGTGATCTTTAGATCGGGGTACTCTTCGGTCACCCGTTTAATGACAGGCACGGTCATGGCAACATCTCCCATTGCAGAAAGCCGTATGACCAGAATATGTGCGGGACGTGCCATTTTAACCTTTCAAAAAATGCTATTTTTTAGTTCCTCTCAATACCGGGTTCAGCTCCTCGTCATTGTACATTTTCATCTGCTTGTACACCTTCATGTATTTATCGCCATTCTCAATATCCTGAAGAAGCTGATCTATAGCTGTAGAAAGATCGACTCTCTGCTCAAGTAAAACATTGAGTTTATTTTGACAGGCCTGCTTGTGTTCTGCACTGGCGTCTTCACGATTGGCCTCTTCATCCATGTGGTAGATCTTTAATGCGAGAATAGAAAGACGGTCTATCGCCCATGCCGGACTCTCAGAGTTGATGGTCGCATCTTCCTTTGGTTGCACATCTTTGTACTTGTCCAGGAAATAACTGTCAATATATTCAACCATATCTGTACGGTCCTGGTTAGAGGCATCGATCTGACGTTTAAGTTTAAGCGCGGCAACAGGATCAATGTTCGGGTCGCGAATAATATCTTCATAATGCCACTGAACCGTATCGATCCAACATTTTCTGAACAACAAATGCTCTATCAAATTCTTTTTTTCATCATACGGATTCTGAAAATCCTGGCCTACTGTGTTTATTACGTGGTACTTTTCAATGACCTCCTGGAAGATCTTGTTTGCCTTATCTGAAAACATGTTTTATTTTTTTAATGTTCGACGGGGAATAATTCCGAAGAAGAACCCGGGAATTTTTCCACTTTGCAAAGGTATTAGATTTTTAGGTTTTTGAACCCTTTCAGAGGGTTTTCACTTTCCCAAGAACTATTAACCGAAAAATACCACCAGGATCACCGGCAGCAAAAGCACCACCCAAAGCAGGATCTCCCGAAACCACTTGTCATCTGAAACCTGGAAATAATTGGTAACAATAATTGCAAGTGGTGCAAAGAAGAATATAAGTTCACTGCTGTTCTTGGTGGGCGCCAAAACAGCGACTGTCATTGAGAGCAGGGTAAAAAGAAGAATAATGAATAAAGATGTCTTTGTATTGGCGCTGGCTTTTTGAATAACACCTATATAAAAAAAAGTGGCCCATAACGTTAGCGCAAGCAACAGTGCAAGGGGAATTAGTACGAGAGGATCGCGGTAATAGGTGAAATCAAAATTGCTCGTCACCAACCAGTCCGAAAAGGTGTAAAAACTGTCGGTCATCAAAAGATCAACGCTGGTAACAATGGAGAACAGGACAAGCAGGGAAACAACGGGAATGAGCCAGTTCTTGAACCTGTACCCTTCATGCACCAAAATACCAAAATAGACCAGGAAGAGGAAGAGGATACTCCAAAAGTAAAAGATGGAAGCGATCCCGATCCAAAAGGTGGCATCAAATATCTTTTGAACCGTGTCCCGTTGTGTTCTGAGGCTTATAACCCTTCTTAAGGACAACAATACCAACAGGTTCGCTAAAATTGCAGCGTCATTGCGCAGGGCAGCAAGAAACATACAGATAAATGCCGCGAACAATATCGTCTTGTAGGCATTTCGGGAAGTAAGTTCATTCCTTTTGGAAACGAAATTGAGCAGGAAAACACTTAACAATAGAACCAGTAGAACGCCCAGCTTCCGAAGGAAAAAAAGAATTCCGGAAGTCGCGACTTCTGTGAAATTAGCAACAACATAAAAAACCAGCATGTATAAAGCCACGACGACAAAGTTGATAGGCCTTGATTTGCTAAAAAAGCTTGTTAACATTATGGTTTTTTATATTTTTGTGGTTCTAAATATAAGTACTATGAAGGATTTCTTTGAGGGTATACAGTCGTTTTTTGAGGATTTTGCGTTTGCACCTCTAGATTACATGCGAGACCTGGAGCTGGATAGCTGGTTTCTTGCCAATGCTGTGAACTGGCTTTTTATTATAGTTGGTTTCGCCGCCTTCCTTTACTGGATGAAACAATTGAAAGACATCAATGACCGCAATGAAGAGAACCGCGATTCTACCGCGCACTCTTTCTTAGGATAAGTCAAATCCAAGATCTTTTCTAAAATACATCTTATCAAAATGGAGCTTTTCTGCATTTTGGTAAGATTTTTTTAGTGCCTGTTTGTAATCATCTCCAAATGAGGTGATGGCAATTACCCTTCCCCCGCTGGTCTTGATCTTTCCATTTTCTTCGGAAGTACCGGCGTGAAAAACAATGGAGTTTTCCACTTTTTCAAAACCGGTGATCTCCTTACCTTTTTCATAAGCTTCGGGATATCCGCCGGAAACCAACATTACAGTAGCTGCTGATTGATCCGAAATCTTCAACTGTACTTCGTTTAGTTTTCCTGAAGCCACTTTTTCAAACACCTCTACCAGGTCCGATTCTATTCTTGGAAGTACCACCTCGGTCTCTGGATCTCCCATTCTCACATTGTACTCGATCACATAAGGATCATCTCCTACTTTGATAAGTCCGATGAAAACAAATCCTTTATAATCTATTTCCTCCTTCTTAAGACCTTCTATCGTGGGTTTTATGATCCTGTTCTCGATCTTATCCATGAAGGCTGCATCTGCGAAAGGTACGGGTGAAATGGCTCCCATTCCGCCGGTATTAAGGCCGGTGTCGCCTTCTCCGATCCGTTTGTAATCTTTGGCTGTAGGCAGCGTGATGTAGTTTTCGCCATCGGTTAGTACAAAAACGCTGAGTTCAATTCCGTCTAAGAATTCTTCTATCACTACCGTTTCACTTGCCCGCCCAAATTTTTCATGAGAAAGCATATTTTCAAGCTCCTGCTTTGCTTCTTCAAGATTTTTCAGGATCAAAACTCCTTTCCCGGCAGCCAGTCCGTCTGCTTTTAAAACATAAGGCGGATTAAGCGTTTCGAGAAATTTCTTTCCGGCTTCCAGGCCTCCTTTTTTAAAACTCTCGTAAGCTGCAGTAGGAATATTATGCATCGCCATAAATTCCTTCGCTCTCTCCTTACTCCCTTCCAGCAATGCGCCTCTCTTTGAAGGACCTATAACTGCCACATGAGCAAGCTTGCCATCCTTCTTAAAGAAATCGGATATCCCCTGAACCAATGGATCTTCGGGACCCACCACCAGCATTTCAATATTTTCCTGAAGCACAAATTCCTTTATGGCCTCAAAATCGGTCACCGGAATGGACACATTTGTTGCTATTTTTGCTGTACCGGCATTACCCGGGGCAACAAACAATTTATCGCATTTTTCACTTTGGGAGATCTTGTACGCGAAGGTATGTTCACGGCCGCCCGAG
The DNA here is from genome assembly GCA_964572365.1 of uncultured Flavobacteriaceae bacterium. Lineage (GTDB taxonomy): Bacteria > Bacteroidota > Bacteroidia > Flavobacteriales > Flavobacteriaceae > Salinimicrobium. The sequence continues at coordinate 3,513 of CAZNFK010000016.1, forward strand.
CCTAATATCAGGATATTCATGTGGAAGTGTTTTTAAATCTTGCCTCAAAAATAAATGTTTGTAAATTGAAGCACCAATTAATTGGCATAAAAAACAATTATCTTTAGCGTATTGAACTGGTTTAGCCTCTCATTACAACTCAATAGATTTCCCATTAACCGGGCAAAGCATGCTTTGAAGGAGATACAGCGTATTCCCGAAGCAGAATATGCTACATACGTAGATAGGAAGAAAAAGGAGATCACTAATTACCACCTAAAGAATACTGCTTTTTACAGAGATTTCTACGGAAGTCAGGAATTTACTGAATGGGAGCAGGTCCCCATCATGAGAAAATCTGACCTGCAACGGCCTCTTGAAGAACGCTTCAGCAGGAGTTACAATTCCAAAAATGTTTATGTAGGCAAGACTTCCGGAAGCAGTGGTCACCCCTTCATTTTTGCAAAAGACCGTTTTTGCCATGCCCTTTCCTGGGCCGAGTTCAATGATCGTTACCAATGGTATGGTCTGGATCTTGACCGCTCGGTGCAGGCGCGTTTCTACGGAATTCCTCTTGATAAATTGGGATATTTCAAGGAACGGCTGAAGGACCGCTTCGGCTTCAGATATCGTTTTCCCATTTTTGACCTGAGCGAGGCTAAAATGGAAGAATTCCTGGTCGATTTTCAGAAGAAAAAATTCGATTACATCAACGGGTATACCAGCTCCATAGTTCTTTTTGCCAAATTCCTTCAGAAGAAGGGGATCGTTCTAAAAGAGATCTGCACAGATCTTAAGCTGTGTATTGTGACCAGCGAAATGTTCTTTGAAGAAGACAGGAAACTCCTGGAAGAACAGTTTGGGGTGCCGGTGATCAATGAATATGGAGCAAGTGAGCTGGGGTTGCTCGCCTTTCAGAATCCGCAGGAGGAATGGGTGCTCAACAGCGAAACCATGTTTGTGGAGGTTGTGGATAATGATGGTAAAATTTTGCCTTATGGGGAACAGGGCCGCATTGTGATCACCTCACTTTACAATCGAGCTCAACCCTTTATTCGGTACGATATTGGCGACACGGGGACTCTTTCTGAAAAGAGCACTCCCAAAAAGCCGATCTTAAAAGAACTTTTAGGACGCACCAATGACGTTGCCATTCTGCCCAGCGGAAAAGTGGTTCCCGGGCTTACTTTTTATTATGTCACCAAGAGTGTCATTGAAAACGACGGGTATATCAAGGAATTCATCGTTCAACAGACCGCTCCCGGATCTTTCAGGATCATTTATGTTTCAGAAAACGAGCTGCCTTCAGAAAAAAAGAAGAAAATAACTTCGGCTATGGACAAGTACCTGGAAGAAGGCCTTAACCTGGAATTTCAGCATAAAAAAACCCTTAACCGAAGTAAAAGGGGAAAGTTAAAGCAGTTTGAAGTGCTATTTTAAAGCTACTGTTTGACGGCTCTTGACCATAAATTGTTCCCATAGGAAAAGCATCATCCAAAAAGCGCTTTTTAGAGCTGAGAATCCCATCACTTTTCGATAAACTTTATAATTATAGCCCAGCATCTCCCATTTATTTCCCGAAATGGAATGCTTTCGAACCCTGTAGTAGGCTAAAGGTTCAATTATTCCCTTGGCTCCTCCGGCTTTTTTCACGGCCAGCAGCCACAGGCCCCAGTCTTGCCGTTTCCTGATCAAGGGGCAATAGATCTTTCCCAGAGCGGAAGCATTATAGATGCCTGTAAGATTTCCGATATAATTCGCTTTTAAAAGCTTTGAAAAAGGTAGATCTCTTAACGCCCTTACCTGTTTTCCCTGGCGAGTGCCCTCCTCATCAATAAGTTCGTAGCTGGAGTAGCAAACTTCTGCCTTGTTTTCCTCCATAAAATTGAGCTGAATTTCAAGCTTTTCGGGTTTCCAGAGATCATCTGCATCCAGGAAAGCGATAAAATCTCCTTCAGAAGCTTTTATTCCAATATTCCTGGCAAATCCGGCGCCCTGGTTGGCGGGCAATGGATATATCTTGATGCGCTCATCTGCTGTCTGAAATTCTTCCACGATCTGCACTGTCTGGTCTTGTGAAGCATCATCTATGACCAGTAGCTCCCAGTTTGTATGCGTTTGCTGCTGAAGGGATGAAATGCTTTCAGAAATAAAG
>CAZNFK010000016.1:5746-21249 GCA_964572365.1 uncultured Flavobacteriaceae bacterium
ACTTTTGGTTCCCAGCCCAGGATCTCTTTAGCTCTGGTAATATCTGGCTGGCGCTGCATAGGGTCATCTTCGGGAAGGGGTTTGTAAACGATCTTTTGATCTGTCCCTGTTAGTTTTATGATCTCTTCGGCAAAATCCTTTATAGTAATCTCATTTGGATTTCCAATGTTCACCGGGTACACGTAATCACTCAGCAACAACCTGTAGATACCGTCAATCTGGTCATCTACATAGCAGAACGATCTGGTTTGGGAGCCATCCCCGAACACCGTGAGATCTTCTCCTCTTAGCGCCTGACCAATGAAAGCGGGAATCACCCTTCCGTCATTCAGCCTCATCCTGGGTCCGTATGTGTTAAATATCCTCACGATCCTTGTTTCCAACCCGTGATAGCGGTGATATGCCATGGTAATGGATTCCTGGAAACGTTTGGCCTCATCATACACTCCACGGGGGCCAATGGTATTCACATTTCCATAGTAATCTTCATTTTGAGGATGCACCAAAGGATCCCCATAAACCTCTGAAGTTGAAGCGATCAAAATTCGCGCATTCTTCTCTTTAGCAAGGCCTAACAGGTTGTGAGTACCCAGGGAACCTACCTTTAAAGTTTGAATAGGGATCTTGAGATAATCAATAGGGCTAGCCGGAGATGCGAAGTGTAGAATGTAATCCAGTTTGCCTGCTACATGGACAAAAGTGGAAACGTCATGATGATAAAATTCAAAATCTTCATTTTTGAACAGGTGTTCGATATTTCGTCTATCCCCGGTAATAAGATTGTCCATCCCTATTACCTTATATCCTTCGTGGATGAATTTATCGCATAAATGCGACCCCAGGAAGCCGGCGGCTCCGGTGATCAAGATCCTTTTTTTCATGCTTTAATTTTAACACCCTGAAATTAATGAATTTTTATGGCTATACAAGCTGCTCTTGTTCATCCCACGGTTCCAGAGGGTTATTTAAGAATAATTTAACCGTATTCATACAGGCATGAATCTTTATTTCCGTTCATAATCAGTAATTTAACAGGTCCAAATAAAAGTGACTATGAAAAACTTATTACCCAACTTTCATGTAAATGTTAGTCCCACTGAGCGAGCGGTTTCTCTTTTGACGGGTGCCTACTTCTTATATGACGGACTCGGAAAAAACAAAAAAAGCATACTCGAATCCATTTTTGCCGGATACCTCCTGTATAGGGGAGCGACCGGAAATTGTGCGGCTTATACGGCCATTGGCAAAACCAAACCCGATAATCGCAGCCGGAATGTAAATATCCAGGTACGTCAGGTTGTAAATCGGCCTAGAAAAGACGTTTATGAATTCTGGCGGAATTTTGAAAACCTCCCTTTGTTCATGGAACACCTTGAAAGCGTGAACAGCTTGAATGACAGCATCTCTGTTTGGGAAGCCAAAATCCCCGGCGGAATAGGAAAAGTGCGCTGGAAAAGCGAAATCGTAAAAGAACGCCCTTTTGACCTTATAGGCTGGCAATCCCTGCCGGGCTCATCAATTGAAAGCGCCGGAAAGGTTGAATTCAAAGAAATCTCAGACCACGCCACAGAAGTGCATGTGGTGATCTCCTATCACGCTCCGGGAGGTATCGCCGGGGAAGGAGCGGCACGTTTGGTCAATCCCGTTTTTGAAGACATGCTTCGGGAAGATATTTCAAATTTCAAGTGGTTCGTGGAAAAAAAGATCCCCCTAGTCTAATCCCAAAGTCAATTTTTCAAGGCTCTCCCTCCAGTGCAAAATAGGGATCCCAAACGTCTCCTCTGTCTTTTTTTTACTCAAAACACTGTAAACGGGTCGGGTAGCAATGGTTTGGAAATCATTGTTTTCTTTCAATTCGGAACGGGAATCGCTTAGCGCCAAAATTTCAGCGGCGAAATCATACCAGGTGGCCTCTCCCTGATTACTGAAATGGTAAGTGCCATATTTTTCACTTCCGGAAGCTATTAATTCCAAAACAAAACCCGCAAGATCATAAGCATTTGTAGGGGTTCCTTTCTGGGAAGTGGTGATGTTCAGGGTTTCCCCTGCTGCGGCTTTTTTCCGCACTGTATTATAAAAATTATGGCCGATGTCTGAGTACAGCCATGAGGTCCTGAAGATAAAATACTTGTCCGCGTGTTTTCGGATATATTCTTCGCCCAAAAGCTTGGAAGCCCCGTAGACATTTAATGGCGCCGTTTCATCCTCTTCGGTATAGGGAATCTCCTTTTTACCATCAAAAACATAATCGGTCGAAAAATGAATGAGGGTGCACTTATTTTCACAACAAATATCTGCCAGGTTCTTGACTGCTTCGGCGTTTACCAGGTAAGCCATCTCCTGCTCGGTTTCGGCCTGTTCCACCTTGGTATATGCTGAACAATTAATACAGTAATCAAACTCATTTTTTCTAATGTACGCACTCACCACCCCAAAAAGGGTAAGGTCCAGCTCTTCGGAACTGGTAAAGGTAAAATCCAACTCAGGATATCGCGAGGAAAGCTTTCTTATACACTGCCCCAATTGTCCCGAAGCTCCTGTCACCAGTACTTTTTTCATATTTTCAGAGATTCTAAGGTGGGAAGATTTTTGTCTTTTTCTGAAAGGATCAGGTCTTCTTCGGGCCTTTCCCAATCAATTTTTAAAGTAGGGTCATTCCAGATTATTCCGGCATCGGCTTCTTTGTTATAGTATTGATCACATTTGTATGCGAAAACAGAGCTTTCAGAAAGCGTCAGAAAGCCGTGAGCGAATCCGGCAGGAACAAACAGCTGGTAATTGTTTTCGTTGCTTAAAACCACTTTATATGACTTCAGGTAAGTTGGAGAGTCGGGTCTAAGGTCAACTACCACATCCAGGATCTCACCTGCCACCGCACGAACCAATTTTGCCTGCGCAAATTTGCCTTTTTGAAAATGCAGTCCCCGCAACACCCCTTTTACCGAGGTAGACTGGTTATCCTGCACAAAATTTATTTTTAATCCTGTGGCTTCTTCAAATCGTTGCTGACTGAAGCTTTCCATAAAAGTTCCTCTGTGATCTTTGAACACAGAAGGCTTCAGAATAAAACAATCTTTTAAAGGTGTATTCTCAATTTCTAGCATCAATCAATTTGCATTAAATACTCCCCGTAGCCGCTTTTCAGCAATGGCTGTGCGAGCCGGTGAAGTTGTTCTTTATTTATGTAGCCCATTTGATAGGCAGTTTCTTCAATCGCTCCTATCTTTAATCCCTGACGTTCTTCAATGACCTGTACGAACTGGGAAGCTTTCATAAGAGAGTCAAAGGTACCGGTATCCAACCAGGCAGTTCCTTTATCAAGGATACTCACCTGTAGTTTTTGTTTTTCAAGGTAGGCATTGTTAATATCGGTGATTTCCAGTTCTCCCCTTGAAGATGGTTTAATATTCCTGGCGATCTCCACCACCTCATTGTCGTAGAAATAAATGCCGGGAACGGCATAATTGGATTTCGGAGAAGCGGGTTTCTCTTCTATTGACCTTACTTTTCCCGTCTCATCGAAATCAACCACCCCATATCGTTGTGGATCGTGCACATGATAAGCATAGATCATTCCACCTTCGGGATCATTATTGCTCTGCAATAATGAATCAAGTCCCGAACCGTAAAAGATATTATCCCCAAGGATCAACGCCACTTTATCGCGGCCAATAAAATCTTCACCAATGACAAAGGCTTCAGCAAGACCTTTGGGCTCTTCCTGCACTGCGAATTCAAACCTGCAACCGTACCTGGTGCCATCGCCCAGTAGCTCCCTGAACAAAGGCAAGTCTTTTGGAGTCGAAATGATAAGAATCTCTCTTATTCCCGCCATCATAAGCGTGGAAAGCGGATAGTAGATCATGGGCTTATCATAAACCGGCATCAGCTGCTTGCTCACCGCCAGGGTCAAGGGGTGAAGCCTTGTTCCGGAGCCGCCTGCGAGAATAATTCCTTTCATTTTTGATATTTTTGAAGGTACCATTGTACCGTCTTTTCAATTCCGCTCTCGAAGTTTTCATCGGCTTTCCAGCCGAGTTCCTTTTCAATTTTTGAAGCGTCTATGGCATATCTCCTGTCGTGGCCGGGTCTGTCTACAACGTAAGTTATCAAATCTGAATAACTTTTCCCATCTTTCCTGGGAACCGAATTATCCAGGATCTCACAGATCTTGGTTGCTATATATATATTCTCCCGCTCGTTGCGACCACCAACATTGTAAGTTTCGCCAAACCTTCCGTTTCGCAGAACCAGGTTGATACCTTTGCAATGATCTGTAACGTATAACCAATCCCGTACGTTCTTCCCATCACCGTAAATTGGAATAGGTTCCTCATTCATAGCTGTTCGAATAATGGTTGGAATGAGTTTTTCATCATGCTGGTGCGGCCCATAATTATTGGAGCAATTGGTGGTCAATACCGGCATTCCGTAGGTATGAAAATAGCTGCGCACTAAAAAATCTGAAGATGCCTTTGAAGCCGAGTACGGGCTGTTGGGGGCATAAGGTGTTTCCTCGGTGAACAAACCTTCAGCCCCTAATGTTCCATAAACCTCGTCTGTAGAAACATGCAGGAATCTCGCATTTTTGAATTCCTCTTTAATGCTGAAGGGTTTTTCCATCCAAAGAGCATACGCATTTTGAAGCAGGTTAAAGGTTCCGTTGATATTGGTTTCCACAAAAGCCGAAGGATCTAAAATGGAATTATCCACGTGTGATTCTGCCGCAAAATTGATCACTGCCTGAAAACGGTATTTTTCGAAAAGCTCCTTTACCAGCTTCTTGTCTGCAATATCCCCCTGCACAAAAGTGTAATTTGAAGCTTCTTCCACCTCCAGGTTGTCAAGATTTCCCGCATAGGTAAGTTTGTCCAGGTTGATGATATGGTGATCCCTATCTTCAACAAAAATGTTGATATAATTGGATCCAATAAAGCCTGCGCCGCCTGTTACGAGGATGTATCCTTGGTTCTTGCTCATTTCTCTTCAGCATTTTTGCATTCAAAGATCTGCTCCAGGATCTTTTCGGTTATAAGATAGGTGGGTTTTACCCCGGTTGTTCCCAATCCTCCAGATGCTAACGTGCTCCCGGTTTCAAGAGGATTATCTGAAGCATAATAGGCATAACGAACTTTTACCTCACTGTTGATGTTACCTCTCAATTTGGCAGCGGCCTGTATTGCTTTCTGGTAATGTGCCCCTTCCATTTCGAGTCCCACCACGTTCCAGGAAGACTCATGGAAAAATTTAAGAATGTCCTTGTTTTGAAGCGAAGTTCCCAGTACGGTGATCATCGCCCCATCACAAACACTTATTCCCTGCCCTTCAAGATCTTCCTTACTCAGTTCATTGGTGAAGGGGTAGTTATCTGCCGTCCCCTCAAAAAGATGCGCAGAAGGGATCATGATATCCCCTTTACCTCCAACCAGGATCCCGGCTTTACCCATAATAGAAATTGAGGCCACATTGAGGTGGATATTCCCCTGCTCGCTTTGGTAGGGCTTCAGCATTTCATCCATGGTCTCGTAGGCCTGTTCTCCAAAAGCATAATCCATAACCATGATCACCGGCTTCTCCTTATCCTCTATCTCTCCGTTAAGCTTGAATTTAGGGTTCACATACTGCATTTTGGCAGTATCGAATATTTGAACATCAATATTGGCACCACTGGTATCCTCAATAAAGGTCATTCCTTCTTCTGATGCGGTTTTCATCACTTTCATCCGCAATTTTCCATTGGCACTGTTACTGAGCTCTTCATAAATCCCCGAAAGTTTCTTCTTTTTCAATTCGGTTTTCAGGGCTTCGGGGGCGTAGAGCGTATTCATCACACTGTGCATGTTGGCACTGATAATGTGCAGCGGCCTGCTCAAAAGGTTCTTTTCCAGAAGCACTTCTTTAACCTTGTTTGCCCAGATCTCCCCATGAATATGGTGCCCTAAACGCTCCCTCAAAACGGGACTGAAGGTCACAATACGTTTATTGTTGTTGAGCATTTCATCTAGCGCAAGTTTTCCCAAATAATATACGATATGCAGAAAACGCTCATTGTTGCCGGCTGTACTGAACATTGGATAAATAGTGGTAACCTCCCTGAATGTTCTTCCCAGGATGTTGGCAGTATGGGTCAAGGCAACCTCTCTCTCTGCCTGGGTGAGATCTTCCTTGCTAAGTACAGCAGTTTCCAACTTTTGCCAGTCACGCGAGACCTCGCCTTCTTCATCGATCAACACTCGCCTCATGATCTTATGAGACTCTATGAAAAGAAAGGTGAGGTGGGTAAGAATATCATAGATCTCAGATCTCCCGCGGGTGATCTCGATATTCATTTGTTCCTCGTCTATTCTGTAGCAGTTCCTACGCCTTTTTGGAGGTACAATGGGTTTGAAATGGGAATTACCGTAACCCTCATCGCTGGTAAGATTGATGAATCTACATTCTTCTATCCCAATGGGAAGCCTGTCGATAACATATAACAATCCGTTTAATTCTACTTTTTCCTCTGCCACCGAGCCATAGATCTCAGGCCTAAGTATCAGTAAAGCTTCCCGCAGCGTTTCTCCCGAAACCCCCATGGGTTTATAAAAGCCGCGGTTGAACAGGTGACGCATGGTAATATACATTCTTTCAATGGCATTGGAACTTTCCTGTGCCCGGGTGCGTCCCTGTAATTTTAAGTTACTCATATAAATTTATACTGTTTTTAAAGTTTTTCAAGAGCCTCTGCGATCTTGCGATCGTTGGAGAGCCTTGGTAATTTGTTTTGTCCTCCCAGCTTTCCTATGGATTTCATGTAGTCATGAAAGCCGTTTGCAGGGACTTTGGTTATTTTAAGTCTTTGCAGGATCTTTCCTTCTATCAGATCAAAATAATAGGAATTCTGCTGTTGCATTGATTGGTCAAGGGCATTGGCAAAAGCATCCATGTCGCCCGGTTCCTTCTCGAATTCAATGAACCATTCATGATATGGCAGTTGCTCCCCTTCTGGGTTGATCTGCGGCGCAACGGTAAATTCTGAAATACGTATCTCTGTCCCGGCCGTTGCCTCCTGCATGGCATGCTCCACTTCTTTGGCGATCACATGCTCCCCAAAAGCCGAGATGAAATGTTTTATCCTTCCGGAAACGATCACCCTGTAAGGCTCCAAAGAGGTGAACTGAATGGTGTCCCCCAGGTTATAAGCCCATAAGCCGGCATTGGTGGAAATGATCATCACATAATTCGTGTTTAGTTCCACCTCTCCTATGGTTAATCGCTTCGGATCTTCGGAATAAAATTCATCAGCCTTTATGAATTCATAGAAAATACCCGAGTTGAGCTGCAGTAACATTCCTTTTTCATCCTGCCTGTCCTGAAAGGCGAAAAAACCTTCAGAAGCCGGAAAAAGCTCAATACTGTCTACTTTCCGGCCAATTAGATTCTCAAATTTTGCCCGATAGGGTTCATAATTCACCCCCCCGTAAATGAACAGATCAAAATTAGGGAAGATCTCTCCAACTTTTTTCCCAGTTTTTGCCTGCAACCTTTCAAAATACATCTGCACCCAGGAAGGAATGCCGCTTATCACGGTCATATCCTCGTTCAGCGTTTCCTCCACCACGGCATCTACCTTAGTTTCCCAATCTTCGATACAGTTGGTTTCCCAGCTCGGCATGCGGTTCTTCTGAAGGTAACCCGGTACGTAATGGGCCACGATTCCAGAAAGTCTGCCCAATTTAATACCATTCTTTTCATCTAATTCAGGGCTACCCTGCAAAAAGATCATTTTTCCGTCTACGAATTTTGACTTACCGGTATCTGAAATATAACACAAAATGGCATTTCTGGCAGCTTCTATATGGGTGGGCATAGATTCTTTAGTAAGGGGAATGTATTTCGCCCCACTGGTAGTACCCGAAGTCTTGGCAAAATAAAGCGGCTTTCCCGGCCACAAAATATCTTCTTTCCCGGCCACCACTTTTTCAACATAAGGTTTTAGTTCTTCATAATCTCTTATGGGAACCTTTGCCGCGAAGTCTGCAGGGGTTTTTATGGAAGAAAATGCGTGATCTTTTCCAAATTCGGTGTTCTTTGCTTTCCGCATTAATTCCTGGAAGACCTTCTGTTGGGTCTCTACCGGCTTCGAGGCCCAGGAATCGATCTTTCGTTGTATGTAGGCAGCAAATAATTTAGCTGAAAATGATTTTATAGACATAAGAATTATTGAAAATCAATGAAATCTGTTGGGTTAACAGGCTGCCCCTCACTCCATAGTTCAAAATGAAGATGCGGGCCTGTTGAGAACTCTCCTGTGGAACCGGCTGTTGCGATCACTTCTCCCTTTTTCACTCTCTCCCCCTGTTCTTTCGTGAGGGAGGCATTGTGCTTATAGACAGATAAAAGTCCGTAGCTGTGTTCCACGATGATCACGTTACCTGTTTGCGAGGTCCATCCCGCAAAGATCACCGTTCCATCGGCCACCGTTTTTACCGGGGCATTATGCGCAGCCACAATGTCCACCCCAAAATGCCGGTCTTTGATATTGTATCCTTCAGAAACAGGACCTTTAAGAGGCGGGAAAAGGGCGTAATTCGCTCTTGAAGTAGCGGTCTCTAAAAAGTTATATTTATCTTCCTGCACCACCATTTCCCTTAGTAAGGAATCCTCTTTAGAAGGGGCGAGATCCATATCCTGAGGATCATTTCTATGGCTTTCCAACAGGGAATCCCGGTTGAATTCAACTGTCTTTACATCCCCGGTCAATACCTTTTGAATAGAATTGATGTACTGGTTATTCAACTCTACCACCGTTTGCAGAGAATCGGTTTTATAGGCGAGGTCTACTGCCCGCTGTTTTAATTCGGTTGACGAGTAGCCGGGAATATATTCCCGCAGGCCTGTGAATGCAATTAATACAGTGGTTAATGCAATCAAGAGGATCACAGCTACCGTTACCACCACAAACACATTCAACCGGGTAAGGTTAAAAGAGACTTTTTCTTCAAAAGTGTCTTCATTCAGGATCACCAGCCGGTATTTGTCAAGCAGTTTTTGGGAAATTTTTCTTTTATGTTCTTTATTCTCATCCATAGTTTAGGGGACTTAGGCAAAGATAGGATAAAGAAAATTTTTAAATAGGTTTTATACTAATAGAAACCCTTGATTTAAAGATTTATTGCTAACTTTGCAACCTAAATTTATCATTATGAACGCAGCTATTTTACCATGGGTTATTGGAACACCTCAAATAATTTTCATTGTTGTGGTGGTGTTGTTGTTATTTGGCGGAAGGAAAATTCCTGAATTAATGAGAGGATTAGGTAGCGGTATCAAGGAATTCAAAGATGCTTCCAAAGATGATGAACCGGCAACCAAACCTGAAGAAGACCAGAAAAGATTATAATTATCTTATTTTTTAATAGAACAAAAAACCCAACTTTCGTTGGGTTTTTCTTTTTAAACTATTTTATGTCGGCCGATTTGAGGATGGCTTCAAGTTCCTGCATGTGATCTCTCTTCATGGCCGAAGGAGCAAAAGCAAATCCTTCGATCACAACATACCGGTCGTTCTCCTTATCCAGCACGGCGTAATTTAAGAAGGGACCAGCCATAAAAGCATCTTTCACCTCCCAGGTACCTTTAGTTTCCCATGCGAACTTCCCGTCTATTTGTGACTCAAAAAGGTAAGGTGCATAAGCCTCTTCAGTGATCATATAAGTCCCATCAAGAGGTCCCGGAATGTGTTTTTCGCCAATTGAGTCCCTCATGGCGATAATATTTCCGATGATGTTGGTGTCTTTTTCAATTACCTGGCGTGGAACTTCATAGATCAGGATCTCCATGCTTCCGTTTTGAATATCTTTCCGTATCCAAAAGAATCCATCTTCGTCTTTAGCATATCTATATGCGGTAGGAAATTTGAGAGAAAGTCCCAGTTCCTCCTCCAAACGATTATCGTCTTTAAGGGATTTTTTTATGCGACGCTGCTTTTCTTTGATCTCGGTGTCTTTAAGCGCTTTTATAATTTCTGCGGAATGTGTCTCGATCTGCTTAATGATCTCCTCATTTGTTTGTCCGGTAATAAGAACGCCAGTCTGCGGGCGGGCGTAAGGATTTTCAGCCAGCTTCACATTAGCCTCTTTCCCTTTTTGAATTCTCAAAAAGATCCTGTTTTTCCTAACAAACCCCGAAAAAGCCTCGGGCGGCATCTGACTTATCGAAAATAGCGGCTCCTCCTGGGGTAAACCGTCTACGGGTGCAGCAAGAACCTTTCTCAGGGCCTCCCCAACTTCCCCATTCCATAGATCATTTTCAATGATCACAGATAAATTATTGATGTTTCCCGATGAATCGGCCACCACAACCTGATCTTCTTTAGGGTTGTCGTTGCAGGCCACAAGTACAAACAGGCTAAGTGCCAGTGATGCTATTTTCTTCATATTGATGGTTTTGAAAAGGATTATCCTTCTGAAAGTTTAAGTTTCATTCCGGGTTTTAAACTGTTGCCCCGCATGTTATTGAGATCTTTGATCTGCTGCACCGTTACCCCGGGGAATTTTCGTGAAATACTCCATAGGGAATCCCCTTGCTTCACTGTGTAATATTTTGGAGAAGATGAGCTGCTGCTTGAGGCCGTACTTCCTGAAGAAACCGGCTTACGCGGATAAATTGTAAGACGCTGTCCCACCCGAAGATTATTGCTTCTCAGGTTGTTCCAGCGTTTGATCTGGCTTACTCCCACCCCGTATCGTTCAGCTATCCGGCCAAGATAATCACCGCTACGCACACGGTACCTTATCCTGCTTTCAGAATCAACCAGCTGAGGTAAAGGTTTTTCTTTTTTTGCTTGCTCGGCTTCCGCATACCTATAAATAGACTCTTCATTATTCACAAAGAAACCGGTGCGGTTTCTTGGCAAACGCAGGGTATATTTTTCATCTTCAATAAATGGAATGACATCCAGCTTATAACTTGGATTTAGAAACTGGAGTAATTCCTTCTCTACCCCTGTGACTTCAGAGATCTGGTCAAAGGTCAACAGGCGTTTGGTGCGGATCGTATCGGTTTCGAAATAGGTTGTTCGAGGATTGGGTGGCTGGAAACCATGCTCTTCGGCATATTCAAAAATGTAAAGAGTGGCAAGAAAAGCAGGCACATAACCCGCTGTTTCACGCGGCAGGAATGGCCTCAAATTCCAGTAATTCGTAGACCCACCGCTTCTGCGTATGGCTTTGGAAACATTTCCCGGGCCGGAATTATAAGAAGCAAGAACCAAATCCCAGTCTTCAAATACCCTATAAAGCGTGGAAAGGTATTGTGCGGCAGCTTCCGTCGACATCATGGGGTCCATACGTTCATCTACATATGAACTAACGTCAAGCCCGTGCATTTTACCGGTGGCGAACATGAATTGCCACAACCCGGTTGCTCCAACCCTTGAACGCGCCCTTGGATTGAGGGCCGATTCCACGATCGCGAGGTATTTTATCTCCAGCGGAATGTTATATTTATCGAGTTTTTGTTCGAACATGGGAAAATAGTACGAACTCAATGCCATCAACCGCTCCATGGATTTTTTGTTCCTCTTAAGATAGGATTTGATCACATTCTCCAGCAACGGATTGTATTCCACATTAAAAGGAGTCCTGGCATCAAGCTTTGCGAGCCGCTTTTTCAGGGTATCCGTGGGAAGATCATCATAAACCACCTCATTATATTCGAGGTTTACGAGCGAGTCCTGCAAACCGTCGTATAAACTGGACTGAAACAATTCTTTTTGCCAAAGGGAATCTATCATTGCCGCTCCCGGATCGTCCAAAAGGGCAAAAACAGCCGAATCTTTTATAATACGGTGGATAGGGACGTTGTTTGAAATTTCAACGTCGTCATTGTTCAATAACAGGAAGAAATCCTGCTCGGGAAGCCGGATGGTGTCTTCACCAGCAGCCTCCTTTTCCTGTTCATTTTCTTTTTTTGCTTCTGTTCCTTTTTGCTGGGCAAACAATGGCAGTGAAAGTAGCAAAAACACAAAAGGCAGAAATCTTCTCATCATAGGTTTTTATTAATTCGCATTAATAAGATTTGGGGCTTCAATTATCGTACCTCTTTACTTTTTCATGGCCTCTATTCCCGGAAGACTTTTACCTTCCAGCATTTCGAGCATGGCTCCACCCCCCGTGGATACATAGCTCACCTTTTCTTCAAGATTATATTTTTTAACAGCTGCTACAGAGTCGCCACCGCCTACCAGTGAAAAAGCACCTTTTTGCGTAGCAGCGGCAATATATTCTCCAACGGCGATTGTTCCTTTTGCGAAAGGTTCCATTTCAAATACACCCATGGGGCCGTTCCAAAGAATGGTTTTTGATTCTTCCAGAACCCTCCCGTAATTCCTTACAGTTTCGGGGCCAATGTCCAATCCCATCCATCCGTCTGGGATCTCATCTACAGGTACTACCTCTGTATTGGCAAGTTCAGAAAAACTATCTGCAATAACCGAATCTACAGGTAAATGTACCTGCACTCCCTTATTTTTGGCAGATTTCAGAATTTTTAAAGCCAATTCCTGTTTATCATCTTCCACCAGGGAACTCCCAATCTTTCCGCCTTGAGCCTTAATGAAGGTGTAGGTCATTCCTCCTCCAATGATCAAATGGTCAATTTTATCCAGAATATTTTCAATGACCGTGATCTTGGTGGAAACCTTGGCCCCACCCAGGACGGCAGTCACGGGTTTTTGCGAGTTACCTAAAACTTTGTTCAGGCTTTCAATCTCTTTGGCGAGTAAATATCCGAAGCATTTATCTTTAAAATACCTGGCGATTATAGTCGTGGATGCATGGGCGCGGTGAGCGGTTCCAAAAGCATCATTCACGTAAATATCTCCAAGGGCAGCAAGATCCTTGGCAAACTCCTCATCCCCTTTCTTTTCTTCGGGATGAAAACGTAAATTCTCCAGAAGCAAGACTTCCCCGGGTTGTAATTCTTCAGCAGCTTCTTTGGCCACTTCACCCACACATTCCGGTACGAATTTCACTTTAACCCCAATTATCTCAGAAACCTTTCCCACAATGTTCTCCAGGGAAAACTTTTGTTCGACTCCTTCGGGCCTTCCCAGGTGGGACATTAAAATAGCGCTCCCCCCGTCTTCGAGGATCTTGATAATAGTGGGTTTGGCAGCTTCTATACGGCTAGTGTCCCCTACCTCCAGATCATCATTTAGTGGCACGTTAAAGTCTACGCGTATTAATGCTCTTTTATTTTGGAAATTGTAATCGTCTATCGTTTTCATAGTGGTTGTTGTTAGGAACAAATAAAATTTTTCCCTAAGATATAAAAGTGTAGATAAATTTTATCTTTGCTTATGCTATTTTCTGAAGTATTAGGCCTTCCACACCTTAAAAACCACCTTACCACGACTGCCGATAAAGGACGCATTCCCCATGCTCAATTATTTGTAGGCTCCTCGGGTAGTGGAACTTTACCTATGGCTATTGCCTATGGGCAGTACATTCTGTGTAGAAACTCAGGCGGGGAAAATAATTCAGGGATCGAAGCCTGTAATATCAAGATGGACAAATTGTCTCACCCGGACCTGCATTTTGCTTTTCCGGTAGCTGCCAATGATAAGATCAAAAAGAATCCGGTTTCGAACAATTTTCTGGAGGAATGGCGAAAATTTGTCGAAAACGAACCCTACGGAAGCCTTTTCGACTGGTATCAAAGGCTGGGGATCGAAAACAAACAAGGTCAAATTGGGGTAAATGAAGCCCAGGACATAGTGAAATCCCTTTCGTTGAAATCATACGAAGGAGGCTACAAGGTAATGATCATCTGGATGGCCGAAAAAATGAACACTGCCTGCGCCAATAAGCTTCTCAAGCTGATAGAAGAACCCCCTAAAGACACGCTTTTCCTGTTGGTGACAGAAGAGGAAGAAAATATCATCCAAACCATTCGTTCCAGGTGTCAGACCCTGCATTTTCCACCTTTGAATGAAACCGTGATCGCCGAGGGCTTGATGAAAAAGGAAGCTTGTGAAGAAAAGACCGCTCTAACCATTGCCCATCGGGCAAACGGAAATTACAGCACCGCCCTTAATATTCTTAAACACAATGCCGGCGATGAACAATTCGAGGAATGGTTCGTAACATGGGTAAGAAGCGCTTTTAAGGCCAAAGGAAATAAATCGGCTATCCTTGATCTCATTTCGTGGAGCGAGACCATTGCCGCCACGGGGCGCGAAACACAAAAGAAATTCCTGCTTTTTTGCCTGGATTTCTTCCGGCAGGCTTTGCTGCAGAATTATAAGGCAGAATCGTTGGTATTTATGCAACCCCAGGTAAAAGGGTTTAGCCTTGACAAGTTTTCTCCGTTTGTAAGCGGTAACAACATTTTAGGGATCACAAAAGAACTTGAAGACGCGGTCTATCATATCGAAAGAAACGGAAACGCGAAAATTATCCTCACAGATCTATCAATTAAATTAACCAGACTATTACACAGTAAATAATTCTTTATGGAAAACTTTTCTACTAACGCTCCAATTGTATTGATCCTTCTTTTTACCGTAATTACCTTTTTGCAATCGGGTGTGGACAAGATCACCGACTGGAAAGGAAATGTGGGTTGGCTAAAAGAGCATTTCGGGAAAACATTTTTAAGTGGGATGGTTCCTTTACTGGTTGCCACAATCCTGGTGCTGGAGGTAGTTGTAGGACTACTTGCCATCGTCGCCATTTATTCTGTTCTGGCTGAAGGACAGCTAGCCCTCGCTTTTTGGTCTCTTGTATTGGCCGGAATCACGCTCCTCATGCTGCTTTTTGGACAACGTGTAGCGAAAGATTATCCCGGTGCCTTTACCATCACAGGCTATTTTATGGTGGTGGTTTTTGGATTGTTCCTTATCGCATAAAAAAAGGGTTCCAAACCGGAACCCTTAAATCAATTTTCGGGAAATCTCTCTTAATCTTCTGTTGTTTTACCTGCATTTAATTCGGCTAGTACTTCTTCGGTAATATCAAGACCTTCTTTTGCATACATGATATTAGCCGATTCATTTGAACCGAAAATATAAGTATAGTCATTTTCTTCTCCGTAGGTTTTCACGAAAGATTTCACTTTTGTAATAAGGGAATCGATCACCTGATCACTCTCCTGTCTTAACTGGCCGCTTCTCATTTGTTGTTGCTGCTGAAGCATTTGCTGTTTTTGCATTAGCTCCTGTTCAGTTGCTTGTCTTTCGGCCTGGGACATTGTAGCCCTGTTCTCCTGGTATTCCATTACCTCTTGCTGAAAACCCTGCGCCACAGAATCCAATTCTTTTTTCAGTTTTTCAGAGCGGGCGTTAAAATCAGCTTCCACTTCCTTCATTTCAGAAAATTCCTGGATGAGTTTCGTCGTATCGACGTAGGCAGTTTTGTTTTCATTACATCCGGTGAACACCACTCCTAAAAAAAGGACCACAAACAATTTCTTCATCTTAATTGGTTTTTATTTTGAACAAAAATAAGAAAGCAAATGAA
>CAZNFK010000016.1:21349-31624 GCA_964572365.1 uncultured Flavobacteriaceae bacterium
TTAAAGTTGGAAATAAATCCGGTGAGAAATGCTTTAAAGGGATTAGTTCTGCCCGATCTATATTTTTCAGAAAGAAGACTCACATAATAAGAATCGAAAGGCAAACCTTTTTCGGAAATAATCTGAAAACCGAATTCAGAAAATATTTTACCAATAGAAGATCTCGAAAAATGATATAGATGCCTTGGAACATCAAAAGCTGCCCAATGCTCTTTATAAACTTTGGCATCATAACTATTAAAATTAGGAACAGCAATTACCAGCAAACCTTCTTTTTTTAAAAGTCGGTAAAGTTCATTTATCTGCACTTCCAAATCTGGTACATGTTCCAGAACATGCCAAAGACTGATCACATCAAATTTTTGGTCTTCAAAAGAAGCAGTATCTTCTCTTAAGGAAATATCTTTTTTGAAAGCAAGTTCCCTGGCTTTCAAATTCGGTTCCGCTCCAAAAACGTTCCATCCCTTTTTATTAGCCTCTGCCAAAAAATCTCCTGTGCCTGCTCCAATATCTAAAAGGTTTCCCCTACCCTCTTTTTCCTGTTCAAGCCAGTTCAATTTTTTTTGAAGCATGAAAGACTTCACCCGTTGATACACTTTTTCAAAAACGGTATTCTTGGAATCGGTATGGGAAATGTATTTTTCGCTTTTATAAAATTCCGGCAAATTTTCTTTTTCCGGTTTGGGGAAGGTAGACAGAAGATCAAGTTTTACATCTCTCCTGAGCTCGAAAAATTTATGACTAACTGTATAATCTTTACAAACAAAAACAGGAGTTTCCGAAAATTCAAAAGAGGGGAATCGCTTCAAAATATGATCTTCAAATTTAATTTTAGAGTAAGTTGTTCCACGTGGAACGTCAAATTATTATCTACCCATATACACCAATAAAACGGAAATATCATTAGGACTCACACCACTGATCCTTGATGCCTGGGATACCGATGTAGGTCTCACTTTTTTCAATTTTTCACGCGCCTCATAAGACATGGATTTAATCTTGGAGTAATCAAAACTCTCAGGAATTTTAATCCCCTCAAGCCTATTCAATTTATCGGCGTTATTCTTTTCCTTTTCAATATATCCTGAATATTTTACCTGAATCTCTGTTTGTTCAAGCTCTTCTTCACCCAACTCATTAGCTTCAATGTATTCATTCACTCCGCTAAATTTCCTTACATCATCCATCGCAATATTCGGCCTGGAAAACACTTTGAAAATTTTATCGCTTTGCTTCATGGGAGAAGAATTTCTGGACTCAAGCACCACATTTGCTTCTTCGGGATCTACGCTTTTTTCTTTCAAAAAAGAAACAAAGGACAGGGATTTTTCCTTTTTCTCCTCCATCTTCCGTAGTCTTTTTTCTGAAGCCAATCCTATGTCATACGATTTCTGAGTTAACCTGAAATCGGCATTATCCTGTCTTAAAAGTGTTCGATATTCGGCACGGGAAGTAAACATTCTATACGGCTCTTCTGTTCCCTTTGTAATGAGATCATCAATAAGAACTCCAATATAAGCTTCACTTCTTTGAAGGACAAATACCTCTCTTTCCTGAACTTTTAAGGCGGCATTTATTCCGGCCATTAATCCTTGGGAACCGGCCTCTTCATATCCTGTCGTTCCATTTATTTGTCCGGCAAAATATAATCCGCTAACCAATTTGGTTTCCAACGTATGCTTTAATTGCGTAGGTGGAAAATAATCATATTCGATCGCGTAACCCGGTCTAAAGAATTTCACATTTTCAAATCCGGCAACAGATCTTAATGCTCGAAACTGAACATCTTCGGGAAGAGAAGTTGAGAATCCGTTAATATACATTTCAACGGTATTCCATCCTTCGGGTTCGATAAACAACTGATGTCGATCTTTATCAGCAAAACGATTGATCTTATCTTCTATTGAAGGGCAATATCTGGGGCCTATACTTTTGATCCTTCCATTGAACATAGGGGAACGGTCGAATCCTTCTTTTAAGAGCTCATGCACTTCAGGCGAAGTATAACTCATATAGCAGGAACGTTGTTTTTTCAACGGAGAGGTTTCATCCAGATAAGAGAATTTTCCGGGTACATCGTCACCCGGTTGTTCGATCATTTTAGAATAATCAAGAGACCTTCCATCCACTCTTGGAGGTGTCCCGGTTTTCATTCTACCGGCTTCAAATCCCAATTGGATTAATTCTTCAGTAATTCCGGTTGCGGCTCTTTCTCCTGCCCTACCTCCTCCAAATTGTTTATCCCCAATATGGATCAAACCATTCAAAAAAGTACCATTGGTTAGAATAACAGATTTCGCTTTTACTTCAATTCCCAGTGAAGTGCTCACTCCCACCACGCGACCTTTTTCCACTAAAAGACCAGAAACCATTTCCTGGTAAAAATCCAAATTCGGTGTATTTTCAAGTCGCAGACGCCAATGCTCTGCAAACATCATTCGGTCACTTTGAACCCGGGGGCTCCACATCGCCGGGCCTTTGGATTTGTTCAGCATTTTGAATTGAATGGCGCTGGTGTCACTCACCAAACCACTATAACCGCCAAGAGCGTCGATCTCTCTAACGATCTGTCCTTTGGCAATACCTCCCATGGCAGGATTACAACTCATCTGGGCGATATTCTGCAGGTTCATGGTTATGAGCAGAGTTTTGCTTCCCATGTTAGCAGCTGCAGCCGCAGCTTCACTACCGGCATGCCCGGCACCCACAACAATCACATCATACTCCTTATCAAACATACTTTTCTTTCCTATTGTTCCACGTGGAACATTTGTATTTTTTCTTCCTCTTTTGAACGCATCAGTTGCTTCTCCTCAGAGGTCTTATCTTTATAACCACAGAAGTGAAGAATCCCGTGCACCATCACCCTCTTCATTTCCTCTTCAAAAGGAACAGCGTAATCCAGTGCATTTTCTGTAACCCTTTCGGAGCTGATGAAGATATCTCCTCCAAGAATATTCCCTACGGTATTATCAAAACTAATGATGTCGGTATAGGTATCGTGATCCAGGTATTGTTGATTGATCTCAAGCAAATAATCATCATCGCAAAAGATAAAACTTATCTCACCGATCTTCTTTCCTTCAGAAGAAATAACCTGTTTAAGCCACTCCCCATATCTTTCATTGTCATGAAGGGTGAAATTATTCTCGGAATAAAAATTAATGATCTCCTCGTTCAAAATACTCCTTTACTTTAAGTCTGTAAATTTGCCGCAAAGGTAAGGTTTGTCGGTTTAAAATTTCAGTGGTATTGAAATATTCTTTAGCCTTAATGATTGGGGAAATTTCTGGCCTTTCATGCCTGTCCTGTCCGGTTGTTGACTCTCTTTCCCGTTTCTCCCCCTGCAACAATTCAGCGTCATTGAGATCGAGCAATTTGTGTTCCAAACGTTTCATTCTATCTAAAGTATTTCTATTAAAACCTTTTTCAAGAATGTCCTTTTCTATTTGTTCCATTTCCCGCAAAAGGTTTTTGGATTTAGAATCTATTCCTTCCCGGCCAAGTTTTTCTTCTAATGCATTGCGTAACATTTGCTGTTCCTGAAAGATCCTGAAAAGTTCTTCACTAGTTTCTTCTGACTCCTGCTGACCGCCCTTTTTTCCGTCTTCTCCCCCACCTTCCTTTTCGCCTTTCTTAAGACCCTGATTCATCTTTTCATTCAGTCCCTGTTGTTCCTGGATGATATCTGGAAGCTGCATTCCCTTGCCATCGCCACCTTTACCTTTTCCCATTGCCTGGGCAAGCATTTGCTCCATATTCCCAAGGATACTGCTGAGAAAATAAGCGAGGTCGTTAGCCCCAGTCACCACATATTGCTGACTGCTCACCCCCTGCATCAGATTATCTTGCGCCAGACGTTCAAGAGATTTCTCAAGGTTATAACCAACGTCTACCAATTTATTCGTTATTTCTTCGTTTATCATTGAATTTCGCATAGCGAGGGAATAAATACTGTCATCAATATGCTGAAAATTCTCTTTTAGAAAATTCTGATCCTTCAACAGTGAAGAATACGAAGGGTTGTTATTTCCAGCTCTTCGGAAAGCTTCCATCACATCTTCCTGCTCAAAAGAAAAAGTGAGCAGGTTGTCAAGAATTTGACGCAGCATATCCACGTCTTCCTGCATCTGTTCCATTCCTTCCATTTGCATGCTCTTTTGCATTTTACCGGAAAGCTCTTTCATTTTTTGAGCTGCCTTTTTTTGTTCCTCTTTTGCAGCTTGTTTATCACCTTTTTGGAGATCTTCAGAAGCCTTTTTTTGATCCTCTGGAATCTCCTCTTGCAATTCTTCATCATCACCCAAATCCATTGGATTCTTCAATCCTTCATTCTCTTCTTGGAGCTGTTGAAGTTCTTCCAGAACATCTTTCGTTTCTTTATTTAATGAATCCTGGACGGCCTTCCTATTCCCTTCTCCATCTTCAGAAAGTTCTTCCTGTTTCTCCCCTTGCTCCTCAATTTCATCTGCTATCTTCTGAAGCTTTTCCTGCACGTAATACCTCTTGGTTAGTTCAAGAAGTTGATCCAGGTTCCGTTCACGGGACCGACTACCTTTTGAAAGTTTCTCAAGTTTTTCTTTCAATCCTTCCTCTTCAATTTTTTCAGCATATTTTTCTAGTTCTTCCAGCAGCTTTTCCTGTTCCTGAAGTTCCTCTTCCCTCTTGCTTAATCTTTCTTCAAGATCCTCCTTTAATTTTTCGTTGTAAGATTTTTCCTCGCTTTCAAGAGTCTGCCGGAGTTTCTCCGTATAGGATTCCATGAGCTTGTTTTGCTCCTTTTGCCGTTGAAGAAAATTTTCCAGTCGTTGACGCTCTTTATAATTCAAAGATTGTTTTTCATTTGGCATCCTTGAGAAATCTTCGAGCTCCTTTTCGGCCTGTTTCATTTCATCCAGGGATTCACCAATGTCATTAATGAGATTTTCCTGATTTTTCAACCGTTCCTCTTTTTCTTCCTGTAATGTCTTCTTTTTGAAGAAATATGACCGACTTTTTACCTTTTTATAACCATTAACCGCATCATTATCAGTAACTTCGAAGAAAATTTCATATTCCTTACCCCTCTCCAACGAAAGGGTATCTGGAAAAACAGAAAGAAATTCACCAACGCTACCGTTACCGGCCTCTATTTTTCGAAGAATTTTCTTTTCAGGTTCCTCTACAGGGAAAGCGATCATTCTTACCCGGGTAATCCCATGATCATCTGAAACCTTTCCGTAGAAATAATGGGTTTCCTCGTCCAGGGTATCCGCTTTATGTTCCAGTTGAATTTTTGGAAATTCATCTTTAACCACCTTTATGGAATAAGCAAGATTTTCGAAATTCTCCACCTCCCGGTTAGACGTACTTATTTCATAATTTATCGAATTATACAGTTGCTTTGAAAAGGAAAAATTTTCATTAATTGACTCCATAACTTCGGTAGTATCCGGAAAAGTAACCTTAACCCTGTCGGTGGCATGGGTATTTAAAACCCATTTTACAAGTGTCCCTTCAGGAACAGTTGCGTTTCCTGTACCATCAATCGCTTCATCTTCCAGGGCGGTATGTGCGGGAAAATCCAGGTGCATTTTGAAACTACGAGTGCGAGGAACTTTTATAACTTCTACAAAGAATGGCCTGGAATTGACCTTGTTTCCGGAAAGCGAAAATTCAAAAGACTCTCTTACTGGTTCAAAAACATACCGAAAAATTCCGGGAGAAATTTGATTCAGAAAATAGGTCTGACCCAGATACTGAATAGATACATTCTCGGGGATGATTTCCCCTTCGGTCATCACTTCTAGCGTCAAGGACTCATCTTCCTTTATTTTAAGATCCTCATTTCTAAGTTTAAAAATAAAAGGTGCGGGAGGTTCATAAACAACTTTGTAATTAACCACCCTTTCATAACTGTCAGTAAAAATTTCGGCCTTTCCAAGAACCGCAATGAGCAGAATGATGGTTACCGGAATAGCGGCATATTTAAGATAGGGCAAATTCCTTCTAAAATCTATGGCCATCGAAAAAGGGATCGGTTTCAACTCCCGGGCTTTTTGATCTATCCCTGCGAACAACAGGTCTGTCTTGTGCGGATTGTTTTTAAGCTGCAACACATTAAGCAGCTTGTCACGAACTTCAGGAAAATGTTTCCCAATGATGACCGACGCTTCTATATCATCTATTCCTTTGGAAATCCTGAAGAGCTTTAGAAGCGGGTAAATTATAAACCTGGCGAACAATAATACTTCCACCGTAACAAAACTCCAGAACAGTATTGAACGTGCGGCAGGATTCAGCCAGAAAAGGTACTCGATAAATAAAGTGAGGAGAAAATAGATGAGGCCGATCGTTAAAAACAGAATGAGGCCTTTCAAAAGTTCATTCACATAGAACTTTTTAATAAATGCCCTCAATTTATTCTTTAAGATCTCAAAATTGTCCATGCCCCCCACTCTTTTCCAATCTTTTAAAATTACGATTTAATTTTTAAAATATGGGAACAGTTCCCTTTTTCCCGTCGTTTCCAAAACCTAAAGAATCCCTTATCTTTGCCCTCAAAATAAGGAAATATGTCTACAGAAAAAGTCAGGGTGCGTTTTGCACCAAGCCCAACAGGCCCTTTACATATTGGTGGAGTACGAACAGCCCTTTTCAACTATTTGTATGCTAAAAAGCACCACGGAGATTTTATCTTACGTGTGGAAGATACAGACCAGGCCAGGTTTGTTGAAGGAGCCGAAAAATACATAATCGATTCCCTCAACTGGTGCAATATTCCTTATGATGAAGGCCCCGGAAAAGATAAAGGCTACGGCCCTTACCGCCAAAGTGAACGCAAACATCTTTACCGGGAATATGCCGACAAATTAATAACATCGGGAAATGCCTACTATGCTTTTGATACTTCTGAAGAACTAGATCATCACCGGCAGGATCACGAAGCAAAAGGAAAGACCTTCATCTACAACTGGCACAACCGCCTCAAGTTGAACAATTCGCTTTCATTGTCTGAAGCCGAAGTAAAAGAAAAACTGGATAACGGTGTGCCTTATGTGATACGATTCAAAACTCCCGAAGATGAAACTTTAAATCTACAGGATGAGATCCGCGGAAGCATGGTTGTGGAGACAAAGATCCTGGATGATAAAGTACTTTTTAAAAGTGACGGTATGCCTACCTACCACCTGGCAAACATCGTGGACGATCATCTAATGGAGATCTCCCACGTGATTCGGGGTGAAGAATGGCTGCCTTCCCTGGCTCTGCACGTTCTTTTATACCGGGCTTTTGGATGGGAAACCCCTAAGTTTGCACACCTTCCGTTGATCCTGAAACCCCAGGGAAAAGGTAAACTGAGTAAACGTGACGGCGATAAGATGGGATTTCCGGTATTCCCATTGGAATGGAAAGACCCGAAATCTGGAGAAGTTTCTGCAGGATACCGCGAAGATGGATATTTCCCCGAAGCTGTGGTCAATATGCTGGCCCTTCTCGGATGGAACCAGGGAGGCGGTACCGAACAGGAGATCTATTCATTGAAGCAACTTGTTGAGGCCTTTAGCCTGGAACATGTGTCAAAGGGAGGTTCTAAATTTGACCCTGAAAAGACAAAATGGTTCCAGCACCACTATATGCAGGAAGCCAACGATGAGAAATTAGCCGAAGGCCTAAAAACTCTTCTTCAAAAGAAAGGACTGGATCCTTCTAAAGAATATCTCTTAAAAGTAATTGGACTATTAAAAGAGCGTGCAAGCTTTATAAGCGACTTTTGGGAAATGGGAAGCTACTTCTTTACCGCACCCGAAAACTACGATGAGAAAGCCTCTAAAAAGGCCTGGAAAGAGGATACAGCCGATATTATCGAACAGGTAATTTCTATTCTAAGGGAAACAGAAGATTTTGGCGTTGCCAATCTTCAGGAAAAGGTTAAGGGGTGGATCACTTCCGAAGGTATTGGTTTTGGAAAGGTCATGCAGCCTTTTAGATTATCATTAGTGGGAGCGATGCAGGGTCCAGATGTGTTTGAGATCGCATCGGCCATAGGGAAAGAAGAAACCATAAACCGTTTGGAAAAAGCAAAGAACATTTTGTCTTAAACCAAATTGAATAATAAGAAGAGGGGCTGAAAATGTGATTTTTCAGCCCCTCTTTTTTATTTTGTCTCTTCTACAGAAAAACGATCAGCCCGCCGGTAAACATGCTAAGGTGACCGCTAAGATCAGAAAGTGATGGCTCCTTCTCTCCCAGCCCTTCCTTTGTCAGCTTGTTAAAAAAATTGTTTACCCCATACTGGTATTGTAACCACAATTTCACTTTTTCAAGACCTCCCGCAACTCCCACCGCAAAATTGAAATGTACCGAAGATATTTCCTCCAGGTCAATTGGGTTCAGATCCTTGTAACCTTCCACGAAAAAATATTCAGCATCCTGCCGGGCATCAAATTTTCCATTGACTTGCAAGATGGGTCCACCGTGTATGCTCAGATAGTGATCAATGACCTTAAGACTTCCGAAGAAATTTGCCTGAACCCCGATCATCGAAAATGGAATTTCACCATAAGGGGAATCTTCCGGTTGCTTTACCCTGCCATCCATGCTCAATTTGAAATCGAAAAAGTTGATCCCGTAGATAAATTCAAAGTTGTTATAAAAAGAATCCCAGGTAGTAAAACCGGCTGTCCAGCTCATTTTTGGGGTAATTGGCAAAGCATCCGTATTAATATTGAAGTGATTTATACCTGCCTGCAGCCCAAGCCTGTTGTATTCGCCATCCCAAATTCGTTGGGAATGGGACAGCATGGCGCTACAGCCAAAAATGCAAAGTAGAAGGATCTTTTTCAAGGTCATGGAATTGTTCCTTTTAAAAATTATCACCTAAATGTAGGAGTTTATTTTCTATCTTCCCGTAAAAATTAAACTTCACCAAATGATTACTACTATTTTATCAATTTTTTTAGGATTTCTGGCCCTCATCATTCTCTTTTCCGGGATCTTCACCGTGAAACAGCAAACAGCGGCAGCTATAGAACGCTTTGGAAAATTTCAACGGATAAGCAACAGCGGATTGCATTTCAAGGTCCCCGTGATCGACCAGATCGCCGGTAGAATTAACCTGAAAGTACAACAGCTGGATGTATTGGTCGAGACAAAAACCAAAGATGATGTGTTTGTAAAACTGAAAATATCTGTCCAGTTCCAGGTTATTGGAACTCGCATTTACGACGCCTTTTACAAGTTGGAAAATTCCCATGACCAGATAACTTCCTACGTTTTTGATGTGGTTCGTGCCGAAGTTCCAAAGATGAAACTCGATGATGTTTTTGAGCGCAAGGATGATATCGCCATTGCTGTAAAAAGAGAACTGAATGAAGCTATGCAGGATTATGGATATGACATCATCAAGACCCTGGTAACCGATATTGACCCCGATATACAGGTAAAAGCGGCAATGAACCGCATCAATGCTTCAGAAAGGGAAAAAGTGGCTGCAGAATATGAAGCAGAAGCAGAACGAATCAAGATTGTTGCGAAGGCCCGGGCCGAAGCAGAGAGCAAGCGCTTACAGGGACAGGGTATAGCAGATCAACGCAGGGAGATTGCCCGCGGACTTGAAGAAAGTGTGGATGTATTGAACAATGTGGGGATCAATTCACAGGAGGCTTCTGCGCTTATTGTAGTCACCCAGCATTATGATACGCTTCAATCCCTGGGAGAAGAAACTCAGAGCAACCTTATCCTGCTTCCCAATTCGCCCCAAACCGGAAGTGATATGCTCAACAACATGATCGCGTCTTTTACCGCTTCCAATCAAATTGGAGAGGCTATGAAAAAGGAAAATGCGTTGCGGGAACGTAAGAGAAAGAAAAAGGAGGAATTCGAAAAAAGAGAATTCAGGAAACCTGATCAATCGGGTAAGGAAGACGACAACGTGGAATAAGCAGGATTATTTCCATCTATCACCAATAAAGCCTAGTACCTTGGTTGCCCCTTTGAGGATGAGCGCATTTTTAAAGATGCTCCCGGCCGCACTTTTAAGCAATCTTTTAGGGGAAAGGCTTTCTTTGGTTTGATTATAGTTTAGAAGGATCTTTTCCTTATCGATCTCTTTTTGCAGTTTGAGCAACTGGAGGTCTCGTTCTATTTCTTTGAAACTTTTATACTCTCTCATCTTCTTCGACTATGATCTCTTCTTTTTGAAGATTGGTTGGAGATGTAAATTCGGGGTGTGCTGCTTTTGGTCCTTCTTCAGGTTCCTGGAAGAACTTTTTGGAAGCCGTGGAAAGCATCATC
>CAZNFK010000017.1:0-1225 GCA_964572365.1 uncultured Flavobacteriaceae bacterium
AAAGAAAGTAGAGGCAGAGATCTATTTTGACCTCTTTGTTGATGAAGAACTGAAAATCAAAACTTTTATCATTAAAGATCCAGACAAGAACCTCTTACAATTCGTGGAAAAAAGGGCAGATTGAGAAAAAAATATCTCCTTTCCCATCATGATATTTATCATTCTGGTATTTGAAGGCAATTCCTACCTTCAATAAAAACTATAGTAATTATGGACCAGACCCACCTTCATCTGCTGATCACCCATTTGCCCATTTTTGGTTCTGTTTTGGGTGGAATTGTTTTAACTCATGCGCTTTTAGTTAAAAGTGAATCGATTAAAATTGCTGCATATGATATCTTCGTCATATCGGCCATAGGTGCCGGGATCGCCTACGTAACTGGGGAGGCTGCTGAAGAGACCGCAGAAAAAATTCAGGGTGTCGCGGAAAACATGATCGAACAACACGAAGATTTCGCGATCTACGCTCTGGTCTCCTTGATCACATTGGGCGTATTTTCTCTTGTTGGATATTTTCTGGCCGTTCGAAAAGCTAATTTTTCAAAGACTTTTGCCCTGGTGGTTTTATTCATTGCACTCATCAGTTTTGGATTAGTGGCCTGGACCGGATACCTGGGTGGACAAATTCGTCATACAGAGATCAGTGACTCAAATGTTCCTGTTCAGGGTTATGGGGAAGAGATCGAAGATGATGATTAGAGCAAAAATCGGTGATTTATTGAGTTTTGCAGATACAGGGAATTCTTGCAATTTCCTATCTTCGTTTTAAGCTAGTTCCAATGAATTACAAAACCTTTGAGACCGAAAGACTCCTCATACGGCCCGTAGAAGAGGAGGATGCCGATTTCGTTCTTGAGCTTTTGAACACCCCAAAGTTTCTTCAGCTGATCGGAGACCGGGAAGTACGTACCAAAAGACAGGCCGAAGAATACATCCGTAAAAAGATGCTACCGCAATTGTATCGTCTGGGTTTCGGAAATTACGCCGTGATCAGGAAAATAGACGGGGTGCTGCTGGGTACCTGTGGCCTGCACGACCGCGAAGGGCTGGAGGGCGTGGATATAGGCTTTGCTTTCCTTCCACAGCATGAAAGACAGGGTTTTGCGTATGAGTCGGCTGCAAGATTGAAACAGGCCGCCCTGGAAAATTTCGGAATAAAACAGATCCTTGGGGTCACTTCCAAAGAAAACCTCGCTTCTCAAAAACTGCTGGAAAAGCTCGGACT
>CAZNFK010000017.1:1325-5544 GCA_964572365.1 uncultured Flavobacteriaceae bacterium
TTTGCCTTACGGCCACTTCACAGGTCATGACACCAGAAAAACTATGGGAGCTGCAAAGGGTTTCTGCCACAGGCCTTAGCGATGACGGACAAAAGGTGATCTTCACCACGCGTTCCTATAATTTAGATGAGAACAAGAGCAGTTCAAAAACTTATGTGATCCCGGTAAAAGGGGGAGCGGCGGTGCAGGTGAGCAGCTATGACAGCATTTTTAAGGACACAAAAATATCACCTTCAGGGAAATATAAAATTCTGGCGAAAGAAGTGGAAGTGCATCCGGTTACAGGAGAGGATTTCTATCCTGAATTGAAAAAATCTGATGTGTACATCTATGATGATCTCAATTACCGGCACTGGGATAAATGGGAGGACGGAAAATACAGCCATTTGTTCCTAAAAGATCTTACTTCGGAAGAGGAATGGGATATTATGGAGGGAGAACCGCATGACACTCCGCTGCAGCCCTTTGGTGGGCCTGAAGATTACACCTGGAACAATGACGGGAGCAAGGTGCTCTACGTTTCGAAAAAGGTTAAGGGAAAGGAATATGCCGTAAGCACCAACACCGATATTTACGAGTATGATCTTGCCACCCGCAGCACTAAAAATCTTACTGAAGAGAATAAAGGCTATGATACGAATCCTTCTTTTTCAAAGGAAGGAATATTAGCCTGGCTGCAAATGGATGAGCCGGGGTATGAATCAGATAAAAATGATATTATCCTGCATAGAAAAGGGGAAAAGGTAAACCTTACAAAAAACTGGGATGGCACGGTAAGCAGCTTCCTGTGGAGCAATGACGGCAAAAAGATCTTTTTCACCGCCCCTGTTATGGGCACAAAACAACTGTTCGAGATCAATACTTCCGGAAACGGAAAGGTAAAACAGATCACCGAAGGACAATTCGATATTACCGGAATGGTGGGGCAGGTAGGAGAGACCATGGTGGTCACCCGTACAGATATGAATCACGCGGCCGAGATCTATACCGTCGACCTTCGGAACGGGAAAATGTCCCAGCTTACCCACGTGAACGATGAGTTCTACGAGGACATTCAGTTGAGCAAGGTGGAAAAAAGGATGATCCCAACCACCGATGGGAAGGAGATGCTTACCTGGGTGATCTATCCTCCCGATTTTGATCCAAATAAAAAGTACCCAACACTCTTGTATCTGCAGGGTGGGCCGCAATCGCCTTTGTCGCAGTTCTACTCCTTTAGGTGGAATTTCCAACTAATGGCTGCCAACGGCTATATCGTTGTGGCACCAAACCGCCGGGGAATGCCAGGATACGGAGTAGAATGGAATGAACAGATCAGCGGTGACTGGGGCGGCCAAAACATCCGCGATTATTTATCGGCCATTGATGAAGTGAGCAAAGAACCCTTTGTTGATAACGAGCGACTTGGGGCCGTGGGCGCGAGCTATGGAGGTTATTCGGTATTCTATCTTGCCGGACATCACGATGGCCGGTTCAAATCTTTCATCGCGCATGACGGGATCTTCAACACCCGCAGCATGTATGGTACTACCGAGGAATTGTTCTTCGTCAATAAAGATCTTGGAGGACCCTATTGGGAAGAACCCACTCCAAAGGCATATACAGAGTTCAACCCGATCAATTTTGTACAGAAGTGGGATACTCCCATAATGATCATACAGGGTGGAAAAGATTTCAGAGTGCCCATAGGACAGGGGCTCGAGGCTTTCCAGGCTGCACAGCTAAAAGGATTGAAGAGCAAGCTGCTGTATTTTCCCATGGAGAACCATTGGATCCTCTCGGCTCAAAATGCCATTGTTTGGCAGAAAGAGTTCTTTAAATGGCTGGAGGAAACTTTAAAGGAACAACCTGCGGAAAAATAAAAGATGAGATCAAGGACCTGTCCCAATTGCGATTACACTTATTCCCTGAAAGAATACCTGAAAAAGCCATTTTGGAAAGGCGTATTTTCGCATTGGCGGTGCGTGAATTGTGGTAAAGCATTGACAACTTCAACTTCCAGGCGAATTCTTCTGGCAATTGTTGGAGCTGCCCCGGCAGTTTTGTTTCCATATATCGCAGAATTTTTAATAGCTGCTGATTTTTCCCCGGTACTGAGTTGGGGTGGAGCTATTTTTCTTGTTTTGGTATGGGCGATAGGAGTTTTCAGCTTTGAAGTTTTTGTTTTAAATGAGGAGGGAAGGAATAAATAGCGATAATTTCTTATTTTATAGAAAAAGAATAAAATGGAAAATAAGAATAGGCTTCAGGTTGTAATAGTGGTATTGTTCATTTTTGTGATGTCTTCCTGCAGGCTGGGTGAGTTTCTGAGTGAGGCCGATCCCGAGACCCAGGCAGAGATTGAAAGAAAGGAGTCCATTCCGCAGAATGAAAATCTGGATAATGAGCCTAAAGAGCCAAAAAAATAGTTCTTAAATTATAGAAGTTAAATGGAATATTTCACCCTGGCAAGGGTTCTGCATGTGCTGGCAGTGGTATTATGGATAGGAGGTGTGGCGATGGTCACGACTGTAATTATTCCGGCGATAAAAAAGTTGAGTTCAAAAGAAGATCAAATTGAAACATTTGAGCGCCTGGAGGGACGGTTTTCGCTGCAGGCCAAGGTCACTACATTAATTACGGCCATAACCGGATTTTACATGCTGCATGTCCTCAATGCGTGGGACCGGTTGCTGGACCTGCGCTTCTGGTGGATCCATGCCATGATCCTGGTGTGGCTGCTTTTCACGATCGTGTTGTTCGTGCTGGAACCATTTTTTCTGCATAAGATCTTTAGAAAATATGCTTATAAAGATCCCGAAAAGGCTTTTAGAATTATGCATCGCGCCCACTGGGTGCTGTTACTGTTAAGTTTGATCACCATTTTTGGAGCCGTCGCGGGCAGTCACGGCTGGTACCTGTTTTAAAAATGACTATTTTGCTGAAGATTTTAACCAACCACAACTTATGAAACGATATTACTATTCTGACGGTTTAACTACCCATGGACCTTATTCCCTGGAAGAATTACGAGCAAAGAATTTAAGCCGAAATGCTATGGTTCGTATGGATTCTTCGGAAAAATGGATGCCTGCCGAACAATTTCCGGAACTGGAAGGCAGTTTTGGAGAAGAACCATTTACAAGACCTGTAACCCCGGGAAGGGAATTACCTGATGAACCCATGCCGCGCACCTGGTTCGTGGAATCCATCCTGGTGACCATTTTCTGCTGCCTGCCATTTGGGATCGCGGGGATCGTTAATGCTGCAAGGGTAGAGACAAAGTACAGGTGCGGAGATATTGCCGGCGCCCGAATAAGTTCGGAAGAGGCCGGGAAGTGGACCAAGATCGGGTTCTGGATAGCAGTGGGAGGTTTTGTGATCTATCTTGCATTTTTAGCTGTTGCCATGTCATTTAATTATTTTGATCATTACTAAGATAGGGAAGTGGGTGGGATTTGCCATTTTAGGTCTCCTCCTAATAACGATCTATGGGTTGCTTGATCCTACAGATAGCGGGTATTTTCCTGCCTGCCCCTTTCATTCCCTCACCGGCTTACAATGTCCCGGCTGCGGATCTCAGCGGGCGGTTCACCACCTGCTTAACTTTGAACTCAGAAAGGCGTTTCAACATAACGGTTTGCTAATAGTTGCCATTCCTTACGTGTTGCTCGGTTTTTATCTTGACAGAAGCCAATATCTACCGGAAAAGATCGGGAACTGGAAAAAGAAGCTCTACGGAAGAGAAGCGATCTTTTTGGTCTTAATTGTAATAATCCTGTTCTGGATACTTCGGAATCTCTAAACCCTTAAAAATGAGAATATTTTTACTTGTAATCTGTATAGTCAGCTCAAGTATGTGCTTTTCCCAAAGCACCGCTTCTTCGAACGTAAGCACTTTTGAGATCGAAGCTCCCCAACTTGATACCATAAAGAGAATATGGGTATACCTTCCTGAAAGTTATCAAAATTCAGAAAAAAGATATCCTGTTCTCTATATGCACGACGCCCAGAATCTCTTTGATGCGGCTGCTTCGTTTGCAGGGGAGTGGAGAGTGGATGAAATTCTCGATTCCCTCAAGACCCCTGAGGTGATCGTGATAGGACTGGAGCATGGGAATTCAAAGAGGATCGATGAACTGACCCCTTTTCCTAATGAGAAATATGGCGGGGGAAAGGCAGATGCCTATCTCTCCTTTTTGAGGAACACCTTAAAACCTCATATAGATGCAAGCTTCAG
>CAZNFK010000017.1:5644-10344 GCA_964572365.1 uncultured Flavobacteriaceae bacterium
ATTCCGGAAGAAAACATCAAACTCCGGGTCATTGAAGGAGGGGAACACAACGAAGCCTTCTGGGGTGAACATTTTTTGGAGGCTTTTGAGTGGCTGGTTCCGCAGCAAAAATCCCAAGTGATCTTTAAGATCAGTAATTAAAGCAGGGGCAGGATTTTTCCGAATTAATTTTTAACATCCCGAACCTAAGGCAGTTAGGGGCATTTCTTTTGCTTATTTCGTATCTTTAAATAAAAAGGGCTATGAAACTGAAGGCCAGGGATAGGTTTTTCTTTAGACTTGCCTACGGGCTGGCCGTATTCACTATTGTATATAATATCTTTGAAGGTATATTCTCCCTTTATTTTGGTCTGGAAGCTGAAAGTGTTACCCTGTTCGGGTTTGGGATCGATAGTTTTATTGAAGTGGTTTCCGGAATGGGAATCGCCCATATGGTTAGAAGGATCAAAAGGAATCCGCAGGAAAAAAGGGGACATTTTGAACGAAAGGCCCTGCGAATCACCGGAACAGCTTTTTATTTTCTTGCCTTGGGGCTGGTCTTTGTAAGTGTTTTCAATCTCATCGTAGGGCACAAGCCCCAGGCGACCTTTTGGGGGGTGATGATCTCGGTTTTCTCCATTGTAGTGATGTGGGCGGTTGTTTTGGGTAAAAAGAAAGCCGGAGAGAAACTTCAGTCAGATGCAATCCTGGCCGATGCGTATTGCACTCTTGTTTGCCATTACATGTCTATGGTGCTGCTACTAAGTAGTGTGATCTATGCGGTTACAGGATTGGGTTATATTGACAGCCTTGGAGCTCTTGTACTGGCCTGGCTGGCTGTTAGGGAAGGCAAACGTTGCTTCCTTCGGGTGGGAACCGAAAGACCTTTGTTATTTTGAGAATTTAAAATTTTACCTCTAAGTAAAAAATGAATTATGCCTCTTTGTTTCATCGCACTTCTGCCTCCGGAACCTCTAAGGGAACAAGTGAGGGAAATAAAGGAAGAAATAAGTGATAAATACAGGTCCAAACGGGCGCTGCGACTACCTGCACACATTACTCTCCAACCACCGTTTATAATAGAGGAAGATCTGGTGCCGAAACTTCATGCTGCACTTAAGGAATTTGCCGGGGCTCAAAGGCCGGTGGAAATTCATCTTTCAGGTTTTGGTGCCTTCGTGCCCAGGGTAATCTTTATAGAAGTAGCCAGGTCCAGCTCCTTGAAGGAACTGCAGAAGCAGCTTTTAGAAGATCTGCAAAAAAACCTTTTTATAAAGGAGGAAAGTTCCCGGGAATTTCATCCTCATATTACCCTTGCCACAAGAGACCTCACCCGAAGTAATTTCAAAATGGCCTGGGAAGAATTCAGGCACCGGGATTTCACTGCCTCTTTCAAGGTTAAGGGGCTCTATCTTTTTCAACACAATGGAAAAACCTGGGATATCCACCGGGAGTTCCAATTCGGAAATTGAAAAATATGATCGAGATCAGTGCATAGAATGCAGGAAAGGAATAGGTTTGAAGGCAAAGACCAAAATCCGTTTTTTTATGGAAAAGAACTTAGGTATTCCAGACCAGGTAATCAGGATCACTCTTGCTGTGGTATTTACTGCCCTGCTTTTTTCTGAAGTGATTCCACAATCCATGGCCTTGATCATTTTGGTGCCTGCCGGAATCTTACTCCTTACCGGGTGTTTTAGCTACTGCCCTTTGTACACGGCATTTGGAATCAAGACCGGTAAAAGGTCGGAATAAGAAGAGGTTTTTATAACCTTCTGAATTTCATGGGATATTGTTTAAGATCAGGTTAATTGCTTCAGAGTTTTTCCCTGAAAAGAGCTATTTTTATAAGGTAATAAAGATGCAAATAAGAGCCTATGGAATTTCCTCTACTACAGGATATCGTGATCTTACTCGGCTTTTCTGTAGTGGTCGTTTTTTTGCTTCAAAAATTCCGGTTGCCCTCCATCCTTGGATTTCTAATTACCGGGGTGATCATAGGTCCTTACGGCCTAAGTCTTATTGAAAATCATGGGCAGGTTGAGGTTCTTTCAGAGATAGGAGTTATCCTCCTGTTATTCGTGATTGGGATGGAACTTACCGTAAATCAACTGGCTTCCATCAAACGGACCGTGTTGTACGGCGGTTTCATGCAGGTAGGGCTTACTGTGCTGGTCGCGGCTTTGGTCTATCTTGTAATGGGCTTTCCCTGGAATGAGGCTGTTTTTATCGGTTTTCTTTTCTCCTTATCCAGTACGGCCATCGTGCTGAAAATTCTGCAGGATCGCAATGAGATATCAGCTCCTCACGGCCGGGTTGCCCTGGGATTGCTCATTTTCCAGGATATCATTGTTGTCCCTATGATGCTGTTTACCCCAATTTTAGCAGGAGGCGCCGTAGAATTGGGCAGGGAGGTGCTTTTGCTGCTCTTAAAATCGGGTCTTGTGATCCTCCTGACCTATATAGCCGCACGATATATTGTACCCCGGGCGATGTATGTGATCGCGAAGACCCGAAGCAAGGAATTATTCCTGTTATCGACCATCACGCTTTGTTTTGCCGTTGCTTTTTTAACTGCTTCCGCGGGACTATCTCTGGCCTTTGGAGCTTTCCTGGCAGGTTTGATCATTTCTGAATCTGAATACAGCTTTCAGGCTACCAGTACAATCCTTCCGTTTCGCGAATTGTTCATCAGCTTCTTCTTCATTTCCATAGGAATGCTTCTGGAACTGGACTTCTTTCTTGAACATGTGGGCTTGATCCTGCTCCTGGTACTGGTCGTTTTTGTCGTGAAAGGAAGTATAGTGGCTCTGGTGACGGGTTTGCTTAAATATCCGTTGCGAACAGTGCTGCTAACGGGCCTCGCGCTTTTTCAGATAGGGGAATTTTCGTTTATTCTATCACGAATAGGCCTTGAGAACGGTCTGCTGACTCCTTCCATGAATCAGTACTTTCTTTCAGTTTCGGTGGTCACGATGTTATGTACTCCATTCGTGATCATTTTTTCTGAAAAATTCTCCTCTTTTATTCTTAACTCTCCTCTTGAAAAACCCTGGAGAATGATCGTCAAAAATCCTAAGGTCGAAGACCGATCAGTGCTGAAGGATCTGGAAAATCACCTTTTGATAATAGGCTATGGTATTAACGGTAGGAATCTCGCGAGGGCGGCACGGTTTGCCAAGATCCCTTACGTGATCCTGGAATTGAATGCGCAGTTAGTGAGGCACGAACGTATGAATGGAGAACCCATTTATTACGGAGATGCGGTTCATGAGCACATCCTTGAAAGGGTAAAAATAAAGAAGGCGAGAGTGGTGGTGATCGCCATATCAGATCCCCAGGCAACAAAGATCATCGTAGCAAACATTAGACATCTTTCTCCTTCGGTATTTTTGCTGGTGAGAACGCGGTATGTCAAAGAAACTGAGAGCCTGCTCGCCCTGGGAGCCGATGAGGTAATCCCTGAAGAATTTGAAACCTCGGTTGAAATATTTTCCCGGGTATTATCAAATTACCTGGTGCCGGTTGATGATCTACAAAACCTGGTAGACAGGATAAGGGCCGATAACTACGAGATGTTCCAGTCCAAAAAGAGGATGCCCAGAACCCTTACCTCTCCAAAGATCCCCGATTTTAAGATCACCTGTGTACGGGTAATGGCCGACAAAGGGGAGGTAACCGGTAAAAGCATAGATGAGATAGATGTGAGAAAGAAATACGGGGTGAATGTCCTGGCTATTTCAAGAAAGGATGAAATGATCAATACTATTACCCCCGATCAAAAGATACTAAAGAACGACCTGGTATTCATTAGTGGCGACCAGGAACATATTGATAGTTTTTATAAGGCTGTGAATTAATAGATCCGGTTGCTTTTCAACAACCGGATCCGCTTCAATTTCAACATCTATTCTTACTTTATTCAGCGATGATCAATTTTTCGTATGACCTGCCGTCACTGGTACTGATCTTACAGATATAGGTGGATCCCGGAAGTCCGCTTCTGTCAAACAAGACCTCATAGTCCCGGTTTGAAGTTATTGCTCCGTTAAAAGGAGTGGCGACTATTTTTCCGGAAAAATCATGTATCTGGATCACTACTTCAGAATCATTCCTGAAACTGAATTTTATCCTGGTAACATCTCTGACCGGGTTGGGAGAGATCTCCAGTTTTTCAAGCGGTTCTGCGGAAAGATCGCTGATAAAAGAAGTAGAAGTTACACTTGGGTGGTCAACACCGGCCACTTCTTCAGTTTTCCTGATGACTTCAAAAGGCCTCATCATATCATAATCTTCGTGGGAAAGAATGTGGCAGTGCCAAACGTACAATCCTTCTCTATCGAAAAGTGCTTTGACGCGAGCCACTTCTCCGGGATAGACGATGAAGGTATCCTTTCTTCCCGCATTTTCCTCAGATGGTGGTTTGGGTTGACCAATTAGCTGAATAGAGGAAGGGTCACCTTCCACAAATTTCCTCAGGTTGAACTTTTGGGTGTTAATGACCTGGAAATGGACCAGGTGCAGGTGAATGGGGTGTGCATCTGCAGTGGTATTGTAGATCTCCCATTCCTCTACGGTCTCGTATTCCGGCTTCTCTGTCACCGGGTCTGTGAATTCTTTCCTGCCCTCTTCAGCGGTTCCCAACATGGGCTTCAGGCGACCGTATTCATCTGTTCCTTCAAAAAGCACCAGTTGTCGTTTGTTCACAGGTTCGCCCACTT
>CAZNFK010000017.1:10444-31237 GCA_964572365.1 uncultured Flavobacteriaceae bacterium
ACAGGTCGTAAAAACGGGAATCTGAACCATTTAACAATCGAAGCCGGTACTTTCGAGGTTCTACCTCCAGATAAGGCCAAGCCTTTCCGTTGACCAGGATAAAATCTCCGAACATTTCGGGTAAAACAGTCACCCCATCAGTTTCCAAAGGTTTTACCAGCGGACTTTCCAGTTCTTCTACCTTGTATGGGTAATATAATTCCCCGTTCTCATAGAACCTGCGATCCTGTATAACGAGAGGGATCTCGTAATTACCAGATGGGAGCCCGAGGTTATCTTCCCATGTGTCTCTCAAAATGTAGAAACCGGCCAGTCCTGCGTAAACGTTCAGCCTGGTAATTCCTAACGTATGATCGTGGTACCATAAAGTGGCTGCTTCCTGGTCATTATGGTAGGTGAAGAGACCATTATTATCATAAAACTGTGGCCCGGTTTCCGCGAAACCGGGAGTATACCAGGCATCGGGATGACCATCACTTGCAGCTTCAGAATGTCCCCCGTGAAGGTGTGTTATTGAAGGGATACCGCTTAGCTCTTTGACCTCATGACCTTCTTCCCCGTTAACCGAACCGGCCCAGTGAACAGAAGGATCGATCTTGAAAAGGTGATTTTCGAGCACATTTCCGGTAGGAAGATCATTTATCCATTTCACCTTTATTTCATGATCTGTATAAGCCTCAATGGTAGGCCCCGGGTAACTGCCGTTATAACCCCATACCAGAGGTTCGAATTCTGCTAACGTGGCAGGATCATAAACCCCAAGCCCCTGGTTGAATTGAGATAGGGTCATCTCATGATAATTTCCGGTTAAAATATCCGGAAAAGGCAAAGGATTCACAAACTTTGGTTGTGATAAAGGATCGAGTTCTCCGGGTTCTAAATGACCGGGATCAGTTTCCTGACCTGCTAAGGGAATTACAGAGGTCAAACTGAGCAAAAGAAGCAGCACGCCCCTTCGAAGTAATGAATTTTTCATAGTAAAGAGAATTAAATGGCTTACAGAACTGACGGGAGGCTGATTCCGGGGGAAGTATGTGCTAAAATAGCAAGGGGAGTAAAAGTAACTTATGATACTAATCATGAATATAAGGAATTAACCCTTAGGTGTTTAGGTGATAAGCACCTTTTTTTAAAATTTTTTCTGCGGAATTTTAAAGTGATTCCTGACTGCCGTCATACTTTAAACGCTTCTTTTTCATTTATTTTGAATCACAAATCAGGAAGCTAATCCACACTTATAATTGTGGCAAACAACATTGTATTATGAAAAATACGAAGCCTTTAAATGATCTTGAAATTGCCCAACAGGTAGAACTTAAACATATCACCTTAATTGCAGACAAACTTGGTCTTGATGCTGATGACATAGAAATGTACGGGAAGTATAAAGCCAAGATCCCGCTCAACAAAATTGACAAGGAAAAAGTAAAGAAAGGAAATCTTATTCTGGTTTCTGCAATTTCACCAACTCCGGCAGGGGAAGGAAAGACCACGGTCTCTATTGGCCTTTCTGAAGCACTTAACAGGATAGGAAAGAAAACAACCGTTGTATTACGGGAACCTTCTTTAGGTCCTGTTTTCGGAATTAAAGGCGGAGCCACAGGCGGAGGATTTTCACAGGTGCTGCCTATGGAAGATATCAACCTTCACTTTACCGGCGATTTTTCAGCAATAGAGAAAGCTCACAACCTGCTGGCAGCTCTAATTGACAATAACCTGCAAAGCAAGACCAACAACCTTGGTCTCGACGCCCGAACCATCTCTCTAAAAAGGGTGATGGATGTGAATGATCGTGCTCTCAGGAATATGGTGATTGGTCTTGGAGGAACAGGATCGGGGATTCCGCGGGAAAGTGGATTTGATATTACAGCCGCTTCAGAAATTATGGCCATTATGTGTCTTGCTGAAGATCTTGAGGATCTAAAAAGGCGCTTAGGAAATATTTTTGTGGGCTATACCTTTGACAAAAAACCGGTTTTTGCCCGGGACCTGAAGGCAGAAGGGGCTATGACGGCCCTCCTGAAGGATGCTATCAAACCTAACCTGGTACAAACCATTGAAGGGAATCCGGCTATCATTCACCTTGGTCCGTTCGCCAACATCGCACAGGGAACTAACTCTGTCATTGCCACCCGCATGGGCTTGAGCCTTTCAGATTACACCGTCACCGAAGCAGGTTTCGGGTCTGATCTGGGAGCAGAGAAATTCCTCGATATTAAATGCCAGAGTGCGGGATTGGCTCCTAAGGCCATCGTACTCACAACTACCATAAGAGCCCTAAAATATCATGGTGGCGCACCATTGAGCAGTCTTACCACACCAGACGTAGAGGCACTTAAGAGAGGTCTTCCAAACCTGGAAAAACATCTTGAGAACGCACGATTATACAATATTACTCCCGTGATCGCTATTAATAAATTCATTAGTGACAGTGAAGAAGAGATCGAAGTGATCAAAGAACTGGCAGAAAGGATGCAGGTAAAAGTTGCTCTAGCCGATGGTTGGGCCAGAGGAGGAGAAGGAGCCATAGAACTTGCCGAAAAAGTCGTAGAGGTAGTGGAACA
This sequence comes from uncultured Flavobacteriaceae bacterium, assembly GCA_964572365.1. Classification (GTDB taxonomy): domain Bacteria; phylum Bacteroidota; class Bacteroidia; order Flavobacteriales; family Flavobacteriaceae; genus Salinimicrobium. The sequence continues at coordinate 13,009 of CAZNFK010000017.1, forward strand.
GGACCGCGGTGAATTTACCCCGTTATATGACTGGGATATGGACGTGATCACGAAAATAGAAACCATTGCCACCAGCATTTATGGGGCAGAAAAGGTTGAGTTTGGTCCAAAGGCAAAAAGAGATCTTAAAACCATTTCCAATCTGGGTCTTGATAATTTACCTGTGTGTATTGCCAAAACTCAAAAATCCTTGTCCGATGATCCAGGCCTTTTGGGCAGACCAACAGGATTTACGATTACGGTTCGGGAAATAGAGATCGCCTCCGGGGCAGGTTTCCTCATTCCAATAACGGGAGATATGATGAGAATGCCCGGTTTACCCGCGCATCCCGCATCAGAAAATATAGACATAGATAAAGAAGGAAATATTTCGGGGCTGATCTAAAGGGCAAGATCTATATCCTTTTTGTGGAGCGGGAATTTAAACGGATTTCCGCTCTTTTTTTAATTAAAAAAATAAGCAGGAACGAAACACGTTCCTGCTTATCTTGAGAATTTAAACCCTTATGTAGTTGTATAGAGAACTATTACATTCCCGGCAAACTAAACTGGCGTTCTCTTTCTCTCAATTTCAATGACTCATAAGTAATTTTTGCCCCCCAGTAAAAATTACCCGATCATCGATTTCGAAAATTTACAGTCAAATCATTTCAACAATGTCCAACTGTTTGTTTTTACTACTTCAAAAATAGAAGATATTTTATTCTTCCAAAGAATCAAACAGCTGATTAACAGAAATTTGTGATTATTGGAGAACAACACATAATGAAATGTGAAAATCCTTTAAAAATTCCATTCTTTTAAGATTTCCGACGATTAGACAACAAGTTCCTGCAGTTCTTTTGGCAGTTGTTCTTTTAAATGTTGAAGCTGTTCCTCATGCATAAACCTTTTAAGGGAATGGATGGTAATGGCTATGATCTCCTCTGTTGACTTGCTCCAGGGAAAATCTTCCTCTCCATATTGTCTCTGGATTGCCTTTACCTCGTCTTTCATTTCTTCTATCGTATGGAATTTTTTAGGTGGTTTTTCGGTGTATTTCCAGTCCTCTACGTAAATTCCTTTAAAGATCATGGGCAGGGGAGCGATCAACTGAAAAGATTCTCCAAGGTGGATCCGGTCTCGCAGCGTATGCATAACCGCACGCCAAATGATCAATACCCGCTCTTTCTCATCGGGATGCCCCAGTTCTTTCGCAAGAAAGTTTATGTATTCATGAGCGTCTTTCGCGAATTTCTCGAAATTAAGATTGGTTGCCATAATACGTTATTTTTTTGATTAGTAATTCTTTTCTTCAGAAAGAGGTCTCTCAAAATTTATATTTTTTGAGTAAGATCCGGAATGGTTCTTTCGAAGGTATAAGTTACTTAAAATCAATTTATTAATTCAGATTTCACTGCTAACTTAATTTGAATAAATTCTGTTAATCAGAATTTGTTCAGCAGACTGATATTTTTTGTCGCATGAAATATTTTTCATCTAATTTTGATAAAAATTTCATAGCTTAAATGAATAAGTACTTAGTTGTAAATAAACCCGAACACTGGAAGTTATCCCTTGAGAATATGGAAATCATTTCGGCCCGGGATTATCTTACCAATCCAATATATTCCAAACAAAAGAAGGCCCGCATCTTTAACCTTTGTAAGGATTATTCGTACCAGTCAAAGGGATATTATGTTTCTCTCCTGGCAGAAGCCCGGGGACACCTGGCTATTCCTACGGTCAAGAATCTGGTGGATCTAAGAGAGCCAAAACTTGTTAAGATCGTTTCAGATGAATTTGATGACCTTATTCAAAAGAGCCTTAAGGCCATAAAATCCTCAGAATTTACCTTAAGTATCTATTTTGGACAGAATGTCGCTCAGAAATATAAAGAGCTCAGTGCGATGTTCTACAGGCATTTCCAGATCCCCTTTTTAAGGGTGCGGTTTCAGTTCACCAGCAAATGGTATATAAAATCAATCAAGGCACTTTCTGAAGCTGAGATCCCCGAAGAACATAAGAGCATCATGCACGTTTTCGCAGTAGAGTATTTTGCCAAAAAACGCTATGATACTCCCAGGACCAGCAATTATGAATTTGACCTGGCTATCCTGGTACAGCCGAACGACCCTGCCCCGCCAAGCAACCAGAAAGCGCTGAAAAAATTTGCGGAACTGGCCGAGAAAATGAACTTCTATGTTGAATTCGTCACGCCAAAGGACCTTTCAAGACTATCGGCTTTTGATGCCTTGTTCATTCGCCAAAGCACAGAGGTCAATAATGAAGCTTACGCTTTCGCCCGCAAGGCACAGCAGGAGGATATCGCGATAATTGATTATCCAGATGCCATTTTAAAGTGCTGTAACAAGGTCTTTATGGCCGAAGCCCTCGAGAATGCCGGAATTCCTACTCCTAAGACTGTAATTGTACACAAAGGGAACAGGAACATGGTGATCCAGAAAACAGGATTGCCGCTGGTGTTGAAATCTCCAGATTCCACCTTTTCCTTTGGGGTGAAAAAAGCGGAAACAGAAGAGGAATATGAAGAGCTCGTAAATACGATGCTTAAAAGTTCTGAACTGGTGATCGCCCAGGAATTTTCCCCTTCAGAATATGACTGGAGAATAGGAATACTGGATGACAAACCTTTTTACGCCTCAAAATATTATATGGCCAAAGATCACTGGCAGATCTATAACTGGGATGCCCGAAAAAAGGACGACCGTGACGGTAATGCCGATTCGCTGCCCATAGAGGAGGTGCCAAAGAAGATACTTGATGTGGCGCTTAGATCCTCAAAAATCATGGGAAAAGGCCTTTATGGTATTGATATAAAAGAAGTAAATGGAGAACCTCTTGTGATAGAGATCAATGACAATCCCAATATAGATTTCGGAGTGGAAGATGCCTATTATGGCGATAAAGTTTACCTTGAAATTCTAACTGCCCTAAAGAATCGGCTAGAAAAGAAACAGGAATGAGCTACCATTTATTTGAAGTTTACGGGATCGAGCTGGAGTACATGCTGGTGCGAAAGTCTGATATGAAGGTCACCCCGATCGTAGACCAACTCCTTACCAAAAAAAATGGCTCTCTAACTTCAGACGTGGAGAACGGGCCCATTGAGTGGAGCAACGAGCTGGTGGCCCATGTGGTGGAAATGAAGACCAATGGTCCAACTGCAGATCTTGAAAACCTTAGCGCTCTTTTTGCTGAAAATGTTCGGGAGATGAATGAGCTGCTTCAGGATCTGGATACGCAGCTATTGCCTACAGCCTCGCACCCCTTGATGCATCCCGAGACCGAAATGAAGTTATGGCAACATAACTACAGTAAAATTTATGCCCTCTATAATCGCATTTTTGACTGTCGTGGCCATGGCTGGAGCAACGTCCAGAGCATGCACATCAACCTTCCGTTCTACGATGATTCAGAATTTGAAAAACTTCATGCCGCTATACGTTTGCTGTTGCCGATCATTCCCGGCTTAAGTGCCAGTTCTCCCATTTTTGAAGGATCATTGACCGGCTTCAAAGATGCGCGGATGCATGTGTATAAGACCAACCAGAAGGAGATTCCCCAGATGACGGGTAAAGTCATCCCCGAACAGTTATTTACACGTCAGGAGTATTTTAACGGAATATTTGAACCCATCAATGAAGCGATAAGACCTCATGACCATGAAAATATCCTGGATCATCATTTTTTGAATTCCAGAGGGGCGATCGCCAGGTTTGACAGGAATGCCATAGAGATCAGGGTTATCGATATACAGGAATGTCCAAAAGCCGATGTGGCCATTGCAGTGCTTATTATTGAAGTTCTTAAGTTACTCGTGAGCGAAGAACTGGTATCCCTGGAAGACCAAAAACAGTGGCATGAAAATGACCTTTTTGAGATCTTCGATAAAGTCATAATAGATGCCGAAGAAACTGCAGTGTATAACCCTGCCTATCTGGCGATTTTTGACCTGCAACAAGAGGCAACGGTTAGGGAGATCTGGAGCAAGCTATATTTCAGGGTCAGGGAAGGTATCCCTGAAACGTATAGGGAACCGATCGAAACGATATTAAAAAACGGAAGCCTGTCCACAAGAATATTGAAAGCTGTTGGCGAAGATCCTTCAGAAGAAAAGATCGTGAAAGTCTATCGGGAACTGGGGAAATGCCTGAAGGAAAACAGGTTGTTTAATAAGTGATACTTTTGAAAAAGCAGAATTAGCACGTTAATTTATAGCCGTAAAAGCCTTGAAACTGATCCTTACTTGCGAACACGGAGGTAATGAAATTCCTCCCGAATATTCACCGCTTTTTCAAGGGGCAGGAACGATCTTGAATTCTCACAGAGGCTACGATCCCGGGGCACTCGATCTTTTTAAGGAACTTCAGGAATTTGCCGCGTTTAAAAAATACCAAACGGTAAGCCGATTATTAGTGGAGCTCAATCGTTCCCTTCACCATCCACAGCTGTTTTCTGAGTTCCTAAAAGAGATCTCTTCCGAAGAGAAAAAGAAGATCCTAGAAGAATATTATTTTCCTTACCGCAGGGCAGTGGAAGGAAAGATTGCTGAATATCTGCAAGCAGGGGAAAACGTGCTGCACCTTTCCATCCACTCTTTTACCCCTCAGCTTAACGGGGAGGTGCGAAACGCTGATGTAGGGTTGCTGTATGATCCTTCAAGAAAGATGGAAAAGGAGGTCTGCAGGAGGCTCAAAGACCTGCTTTTGCAAGGAGACAGGTCGCTCAAAGTCAGGTTTAATTATCCATATCTGGGAAAGGCAGATGGCTTCACCACTTACCTTAGGAAGAAGTTTCCGGCAAATTATGCCGGAGTGGAAATAGAGGTGAACCAAAAACACGTAGAACACGATCATTTCAAAACCAGCCTGAAAATGTTATTTTCCGGAGCTATTTCAAAAGTGATAAGATAAACAGGAGGTTTTAAAGTCGATTTTGCCACTTTTTTAACTTTCATGATATTGCTCGTTTAAAACCTGTGGAACTTGCCGTATTTTTAAGAATGGCAAGTAGGGAAAAGATAATTCTGGAAACGGTAAGCACTTCTAAAAAAGTGGCTTTTTTGAAGGATCCTAAAAGTTATCCTGAAGAGCCTCCATTAGTCACGGTCATAGAAACCCATATGTCTTTGCTGTTTCTCACGCCATCGTTCGTCTTTAAGCTTAAAAAACCCGTGAAGTTTGATTCCATAGATTTCTCAACTCTCGAAGCCCGTTATGACAATTGTCTGGAAGAATTGAGACTGAACAAGGAACTTGCAGACAGTATTTACCTGGAGGTTCTTCCATTGAGCCTGGATTCATCGGGCAAACTAAACTGGGAGGGAAGAGGAAAGCCGGTGGACTGGCTGGTAAAAATGAAGCGACTGGAGGAGAAAAACCTCCTGAACCATGTTTTGCTGAATAAAAAAATAGATGAGGTAAGGCTGAAAAAAGCCGCTAAAAAACTTTCTGTGTTTTATCAAAGCAGGGAACCAGTAAAATTTGAGTTGGAAGATTTCCTTTTCAGGTTGGAAAAGAAGATGAAGGCCAATTTAACAGAGCTGCAGGATCCGGCTTACAATCTCTCTAAGGATTATCTAAACAGGATCTTTGAGCAACAAATCGATTTTCTACGGAAGCATTCCGGTTTGTTTCATAAACGAATACGCACAGGAAAGATCGTGGAAGCACATGGAGATCTAAAACCGGAGCACATTTGTCTTGATGAAGATCCGGTCATTATTGACCGCCTTGAGTTTAATAAAGATTTGCGAGTGCTGGATGTGGCCGAAGAACTCTCATTTCTGGCCATAGAATGTGAATTATTGGATAGCCCGCAAACCGGCGAAGTATTCTTTAAAACCTATGAAGAAGTAACGGGAGATAGGATACCACTGCAATTAAAGAACTTTTATAAAAGCAAACAGTCATTTCTCAGGGCTAAATTCGCGATATGGCATATTCGGGAAGCCCGCTACCAGGAGGAAAAGAAATGGAGAACAAGGACAGACCAGTGTTTAAGACTTTCAAAACAATATGCCGATCTTTTATTGTAGTTCGCTTTTCGTGAAGATGACAAAACTCATTTGTAATTTCCTCTAAATGAGCTAATTTCTAACCAGGAAATTTAAAAAAGAGGTCATGGTGTCAAGAATAGAAGTAAGCAGCCGGTCATTTACGGCCAACGAAGAGATACCCTCCAGGTATACCTGCGACGGGGAAGATGTTAATCCGCCGCTTACCATAGGAGATCTACCGGCAAATACCCAAAGTCTCGTATTAATTGTTGAAGATCCCGATGCTCCTTCGGGTACATGGGATCACTGGCTGGTATGGAACATACCTCCGGAAAAAGAAATAAAAGAAGACAGTATTCCGGGTACCGAGGGAAAAAATTCTTTCCATAAACATCATTACGGAGGTCCGTGTCCGCCTTCGGGAACCCACCGGTATTTCTTTAAGATCTATGCTCTTGATTCCATGCTTGATCTGGGACCGGATACCGATAAGGAAGCTCTGGAAAAAGCCATGATCGGTAAGATCCTTGGCCGGGGAGAAATTATGTGCCTATACAGTAAAAAATAAGTTATGAAAAAGCTATTTCAAGAACCGACAGATCCTCCCAGGGAACCTCCTTTTTCTCCATCCGAAGAACCGCCTACCACGGTTCCTCCTGAGAAACAACCCGGCCCGGCTCCTGAAGAACCTGAACCTATTGGTCCCGAGATACCGGGAGAACCCGATCCTGAATTTCCTGAAGAAAATCCTTCGTAATGATGAAAACCATGAAGGCGATGGTCCTGGAGAAAATTACCGATCTCGGAGAATCGCGAAGTCCATTGCGGCTGATGCAGCTCCCCGTTCCTCAACCGGGAGACGGCGAGGTACAAATAAAAATTTCTGTCTGCGCTGTCTGTCATACCGAACTGGATGAGATCGAAGGCAGGACTCCGCCGGCTTTCTTCCCCATAATTTTAGGGCATCAGGTGGTGGGAAAGATCAGCAAAACCGGAAAAGGCGCCCAAAGCTTTAAAATCGGGGAAAGGGTAGGAGTGGCCTGGATCTTTTCAGCCTGCGGAAAATGTAATTTTTGTAAAGCCGGCAAAGAGAATCTTTGCGACCAGTTCAAGGCTACAGGAAGGGATGCCAACGGAGGGTACGCGGAATATATGGTAGCACCGAAGTATTTCGTTTATTCCATTCCTGAAAACTTTTTAGATGCAGAAGCTGCACCACTGCTTTGTGCAGGAGCCATAGGATATCGGTCCATTAGACTTTCAGGCTTGCAGAACGGAGAAAACCTGGGATTAACCGGTTTTGGTGCTTCTGCCCACCTGGTGCTTAAACTGGTGAAGTACCATTTTCCTGAGACCAGAACCTTTGTTTTCTCAAGAAATGAAAATGAACGAAAATTTGCTTTGGAACTGGGAGCCGTATGGGCAGGAGATTTTTCCGAAAAACCTCCCGAAAAACTACATAGGATCATTGATACTACTCCTGCCTGGAAACCTGTGGTAGAAGCTCTTGGGAATCTGGAAAAAGGCGGGCGGCTCGTCATTAATGCGATCAGGAAAGAGGATAATGACAAAAAATATCTATTGAAGCTCAATTATCCGGAACACCTATGGCTTGAGAAGGAAATAAAAAGTGTGGCGAATGTCACTTCAGAAGATGTCAGGGATTTTCTCAAGCTGGCTACCCGGGCAGGAATAAAACCCGACTATAGGGAATACCCTCTTGAAAAGGCGAATGAAGCCCTGTTGGAACTAAAAGAAGGCAAGATCAATGGAGCCAAAGTGTTACGGATTTCTGAATGACCAATATCATTTAAAAAAACAGGTAATAAGCTGATATTTGTAAGAATAAGTAATCTAAAGCACCATGCCTCTTAACCAGGAAAGCGAACCAAAAACACCTCCTCCTAGAGAGAAACCCCAGTTGGGATGGTTATATTTTATCTTTTTAGGAGCTTTTATCTGGTTATGGTTCTTTAACAGTGAACCTTCTGTACCCGAGATCTCCTGGAATGAGTTCGAAAAAGAGCTGTTGGTCAAAGGCCAGGTGGAAAGACTGGATGTGGTCAATAATCAACGGGTAGAGGTATACGTTAAAATGGCAGAAGAGGAGCCACAGGAGGAGGATACCGAAAGTTTGTTTAAATCGGCACCACCTTCTGGGCCACAATACTTTTTCAATATAGGTTCGGTGGAGGTCTTTCACGAGCAGCTGGAAAAGGCCCAGGAGAACGCGGGGATTCAGCAGGTGAATGTCACTTACAGTACCCGGGAAAATTGGGGCTGGGAGATCCTTTCCTGGTTACTGCCCATTGGTTTAATCATTATCTTCTGGCTTTTTCTGTTAAAGAGAATGTCTTCCAGGATGTCCGGTGATTCCTCAATGATGAAATTTGGTCAAACCAAAGCCCGGGTTATGGAGCAGGGAGAGGAAAGCAAAGTGACCTTCAAGGATGTTGCCGGACTGGAAGAGGCGAAAGAGGAGATCTATGAATTAGTGAATTTTTTAAAAGCACCCGATAAGTACCAGCGGCTGGGAGCTAAGATTCCGAAGGGAATCCTGCTGCTGGGTCCTCCCGGCACTGGAAAAACTCTTTTGGCAAAGGCCGTGGCAGGTGAAGCAGGAGTGCCATTCTTTTCCTTATCTGGTTCAGAATTCATAGAAATGTTCGTGGGTGTGGGGGCGGCACGGGTAAGAGACCTGTTCCGGAAGGCTAAATCAAGAACTCCGAGTATCATTTTTATAGATGAAATCGACACCATTGGAAGAGCCCGCAGCGGTACTTCAGTTTTTCATGAAAGCGATGAGCGGGACAGCACCTTAAACCAGTTGCTAGCCGAACTTGACGGCTTTGGAACCAATACCGGTGTTATTGTTCTGGCCGCCACTAACAGGGGCGATATCCTTGATCCCGCCCTGCTTAGACCCGGCAGGTTTGACAGGCATATTCAGCTGGAATTACCTAACCTTACTGAACGGAAAGCTATTTTTGAGGTACATATGAAGCCCCTTACATTGGCAGCAAATGTAGATGTAGGAACGCTTGCCGCGCAAACTCCCGGTTTTTCGGGGGCAGACATCGCTAATATCTGTAACGAAGCTGCCCTTATTGCTGCTCACGGGGAAAAAGAATCTATTGAAAAACAGGATTTTTTGGATGCTATAGACCGGGTTATAGGCGGAATGGAAAAAAGAAGCAAGATCATCACTCCTGAAGAAAAAAGAAGGATCGCCTTTCATGAAGCAGGTCATGTGACGACTTCCTGGTTTTTGAAACATGCGCAACCTGTTCACAAAGTATCCATTATTCCCAGGGGAAGATCCCTGGGGTCTGCGTGGTATTTGCCAGAGGAACACCAGATCGTCACAAAATCTGAATTTTTCGATGCTTTATGTACCGCCTTGGGAGGAAGGGCTGCAGAAGAAATATTTTTTGAGGAAATTTCATCCAACGCTGTGGACGATCTTGAGAAAGCGACTAAACAGGCTTACAGTATGGTGTTGAATTATGGACTGAGCGAAGTGCTGCGGAATATTAGTTACTTTGATTCAACAGGAAAAATAGCACAGTCCCTGCATAAACCCTACAGTGAAAAAACAGCTGAAAAAATCGATGAGGAAGTGCAGGCTATTATCGATAAGGCTTTTGCGGCTTCTAAACAAATACTTACCACCCATAAAGATAGGGTTGAAATCCTGGCGGCAAGTTTAATTGAAAAAGAGACCCTTCAAAAAGAGGAGATACAGGAGATCCTGGGTGAAAGAATTACTGCATAAAAAAAGAGGCTGTCTAAAAAGCATTCTACACGTCGTCCTGAATTTATTTCAGGATATCAACTAATGGAAAATCAATATCCATTAGAAGCAGAAACTCCAGAAGTTTCTGAACAGCTTGACGAAATGCGGACTTTTCAGACAGCCTCCTATATTAATGGCAGTACCTTCTACTCATTAAGGGAAGCATCCACACTAATTTCAGCTTTTAAAAGCTTTGAAATAGGACAATTTTCTTTGGCTTTGGTCACAAGTTCATTGAACTGGTCCCGACTTATTCCTGGAACCTTGGCTTTTAAAGTAAGATGGGAGCTGGTAACGGTTCCGCTTTCCAGAGTTACTTCAGCTCTGGTCTCCAATTCAACCGGTTTATGGCCTTTTTCAGCAAGATAAGCAGAGAGCTGCATTGAAAAACATCCCGCATGGGCCGCACCCACAAGTTCTTCGGGGTTTGTACCTTTCTCGTCCTCAAAACGCATTTTATAGGTATATGGTGTCTGCTTAAGTACACCGCTATTGGTCGATAAATGTCCTTTACCTTCTTTCAATGTTCCGTGCCATACGGCTGTAGCATTTCTTTTCATTTTATTTGGTTTGGTTATAGGTTAAATTTAATGATTTTTATTCTTCTTTAAGGGATTTCATGTCAATAACAAAACGGTACCTTACGTCAGAACTCAAAGTTCTTTCATAGGCCTCATTGATCTGATCAATATTGATCATTTCTACTTCTGAAACAATTCCTTGTTCTGCGCAATAGTCCAGCATTTCCTGGGTTTCTTTTATACCACCAACTAGGGAACCAACCAAACTTCTTCTTTTCATGATTAACTGGCCGGCATTTATATCTGTAGGGTTGGGTGGTATTCCTAAAAGAACCATAACTCCATTGGTCTTAAGCAGCGCCAGGTACAGGTTGTAATCGTGTTGGGCCGAAACGGTATTGATGATCAGGTCAAACTTGCCTGCAAGTCGTTTCAGCGTTTCCTTATTAGTGGTAAGTTCAAAATTTGCCGCTCCCAGCTCGGCAGCGTCTTTTTCTTTTTCGGGAGATCTGCTCAGCATGGTAACTTCAGCTCCCATTGAAGAAGCCAGTTTTACGGCCATGTGCCCCAGGCCTCCCAATCCTACCACACCTACTTTATCACCTTTTTTGACGTTCCAGTGGCGCAGCGGGGAATAAGTCGTAATTCCGGCGCACAACAAGGGAGCAACTGCGTTTAAAGGAAGTTTGTCTGAGATCTTTAAAACAAATTCCTCTTTCACCACAATGTGTGTCGAATATCCACCATAGGTGATTACATCCTTATCCAGGCGGGAAGGGGAATTATAAGTAGCCGTAGGGCCGTTAAGGCAATATTGTTCCTGGTGATCTTCACAGTTCTCACAGTGACCGCAGGAGTCGACAAAACATCCTACGCCAACTGTATCACCTTCTTTATATTTTTTAACTGCATTTCCTACCCTGGTAACTTTGCCTACAATTTCATGACCCGGGACAACGGGATATTGAGTTCCTCCCCATTCGTTGCGGGCAGTATGTATGTCTGAATGACAAACCCCGCAGTAGAGAATCTCTATTTCCACATCTTCGGGGCCCGGTTCACGTCGGTCGATTTTGTAATGTTCCAGATCCTTTTCTGCAGCATGTGCTGCATAAGCTTTTATATTTTTCATGTTGTTTTAATTTTATTCAATTGGGGGTTGGGAGTCGAAAAAAGGATCTTTCAATGGTTTTTTTATTTCTGAAAGGATCTCATACGATCGCAGCCGGCTCTTATGATCAAAGATATGGGAAACCGCCATGATCTCATCAATCCCTGTTTCCCCGACAAATTCCGAAAGTTGTTCTTCAATCGTCATTTTAGATCCTATAAAGCTGTATTTCATCATTTCGGAAATAGCGGCTTCTTCCCCCTGGTTCCATATTTCGTGTAGGTTCTCAACAGGAGGAGGCATTGGTTTTCGCTGATTCCTTATAATTCCAAGCGCAAACAGCTTTTGACTGCTCGCAAGAAATTCTGCTTCCTCATCAGAATCAGCAGCAATTACATTTACGCAGGCGATACTATAAGGTTCTTTCCGGCTTTCTGAAGGCTTAAAATTTTCCCGGTAAAGCCGAAGTGCCTGGTGAAGATATGCCGGAGCAAAATGGCTTGCAAAGGCATAACCTAATCCTGTCATAGCTGCCAGTTGAGCGCTGAATGTGCTGGAGCCTAAAAGATAAATCGGAATTTCCAATCCTTCGCCCGGGATGGCTCGTACGGCCGAGTCCTTATTCGAGGATGAAAAGTATTGTTGTAAGGTTTCGATATCCCGGGGAAAATCCTCAACGGTTTCGGTACGTCCTCTTCTAAGGGCAGAGGCTGTTCTTTGATCGGTTCCCGGAGCTCTTCCCAGTCCCAGGTCGATCCTTCCGGGAAAAAGAGTCTCCAGGGTTCCAAACTGTTCGGCTACCATGAGCGGGGAATGATTAGGCAACATGATCCCGCCGGAACCTACTCTTATCGCGGAAGTATTACCGGCCACATGACTTAATAACACCGCGGTTGCCGAACTTACCACACTTTCCATGTTGTGGTGCTCTGAGATCCAGAAACGGTTGAAACCCAGCTCTTCACAATGCCGGGCCAGTTCCACCGTATTTTTAAAAGATCCTGCTATGGTATTTCCCTGGACTACCGGCACCAGATCAAGTACAGAAAAATGGATGTCCTGAAGGAGGTCTTCTTCGTTTTTATTCATTTTAAATTTACTCTCTCTTTAAAAATGTTACTGCCATTGGAGGCAGGGTTAACGCAAGGGAATTATCTTTTCGATGTGCCGGGAGAGATTGGGATTCAACCACTCCTTGATTCCTTACGTTGCTTCCACCAAACCTTTCCTCATCGCTGTTGAATATCTCTTTCCATGTGCCCGGTTCCGCAACTCCTACCCGATAATTCTCTCTGGGAACAGGTGTGAAATTACAAACCACTAAAATGTTATTTTTCGGATCTTTTCCTTTTCGTAGAAAACTGATGATACTGTTCTCTTCGTCATTGATATCTACCCACTCAAAACCTTCCGAGGAAAACGCTTTTTCATAAAGTGCGGGTTCAGACTTATAGATCCTGTTCAGCTCCTTAAGAGTTTCCTGGACTTTACGGTGCATATCCTCATAGGTTAAGTGCCATTCCAGGCTTCCATCGTGGTTCCATTCCGAAGGCTGCCCAAATTCGCTCCCCATGAACAATAATTTCGTGCCGGGATGAGCAAACATGTAAGCATACAGCGTTCGTAGGTTGGCAAATTTATTCCATGTGTCACCGGGCATTTTGTTAAATATGGATCCTTTTCCGTAAACCACTTCATCATGGGAAAGCGGCAACATGAAATTCTCTGAAAAAGCGTAATTAGAACTAAAAGTGATCGTGTTTTGATGGTGTCTTCTGTGCACCGGATCTTTACTGAAATATTCGAGGGTGTCGTGCATCCAGCCCATCATCCATTTTTGGCCAAATCCTAACCCTCCAATATAGGTGGGTTTAGAGACCATGGGCCACGCCGTGGATTCTTCGGCAATGGTGATGGTATCAGGAAATTCCTTGTACACCACCTCGTTAAATTCTTTGAGGAAACTTATAGCTTCGAGATTCTCTCTTCCCCCGAATTCATTGGGTTCCCATTCGCCTTCATTTCGGGAATAATCCAGGTACAGCATAGAGGCAACCGCATCTACCCTTAATCCATCCGCATGAAATTTATCCAGCCAGAACAGGGCATTGCTGATGAGGAAGGAACGGACCTCATTTCTTCCGTAGTTAAAGATATAGCTCTGCCAGTCGGGGTGGAAACCTTTTTTTGGATCTGCATGTTCATACAGGTAAGTACCGTCAAAATAATGCAACCCGTGCAGGTCTGAAGGGAAATGAGAAGGGACCCAATCCAGGATCACCCCAATTCCTGCCTGGTGCAGGCTGTCAATGAGGTACATGAAATCTTGCGGGGTTCCAAACCTGCTCGAAGGGGCAAAGTACCCTGTGATCTGGTAGCCCCATGAGCCGAAGAAAGGATGTTCCATCACCGGCATGAATTCCACATGGGTGAAGCCCATTTCTTTAAGGTAACCCGGAAGGTCTTCGGCTAGTTCACGATAGGAGAGAGACCGGAAACCGTCTTCGGGAACCCTTTTCCAGGAACCTAAATGAATCTCGTATACAGAATAAGGTTTTGGCTCCTCTTTTTTGCTTCGCTCATCCATCCAGCGTTTATCTTTCCAGGTGTTTTCCAGGTCCCAAACCATGGAGGCGGTGTTGGGAGGAGTTTCCCAGGAGAATGCGAACGGGTCTCCTTTTTCGGCTTCATATCCGTTATTCGAGCGTATGAAATATTTATACAGACTTCCTTTTTTTGCTTCGGGAATAAAAACTTCCCATATCCCCGAATGATCCCAGCGCGACTTCATCATATGGGAATTTTTACTCCAATTATTAAAATCTCCCATCACTGCTATCTTTTCGGCATTGGGAGCCCACACGGCGAAATAAACTCCTTCTGTCCCCATATATTCCATGAGGTGAGAACCAAATTTCTTGTACAGGTGATAGTGCTTTCCTTCTTTAAAAAGGTGTACATCAAAATCGGTGATCAAAGTGGCCTCGACCGGTTTTTCTTTAGACGATTCCTGTTTCGTTTTTTTTGCAGGAGCCGCTTTTTTCGCTACTGTCCTTGCCTTTTTTGCCACTTCATTAAGGTCTTCCTCATCGGGAATGATCTTTTTCATCAACTCCCTGGCTTTTTCAGGGGTAGAGGCGAGGGCCGCGGTAAGTTTCTCTGCCGCACCTTTCACATCTTCGGCATCGGGTATTAATTCCCTGGCCATTTTTTCAATGTCCATCCTGGTTTTCTCGTCGGGAGAAAGCTTTTCAGCCAGTTCTTTCGCCAGGGAATCTGTAGTCTTTTTAAGATCTTCGGAAGGTGAAGTGTTTGGCAGCTTCATTTTTTCTTCGGCACTAATTGCCGGATCTGTTTTTTGGCGTGACATTTTTTTTGGAGGTTCTTTTTCCTCCTCTTCTGATGCCTTTTTAGTAGGGACTTTTCTTGCAGAAGGATCCTCTGAAGCTTTTATGGCATCTTTTGTTTTCGCAGCTTTTCGTTGTTTTTTCTTTTCCTCATCGGGACCGGTAATTGGTTCAGAGGCCGGGGCCGCAACATGTGGTACTTCCTCATCTGTCAGTGGCTCCTGGAACTTCATTGGTTTTTTGGAAATTTTCTTTTTTTCGTCACCTGTACTTGAACCTTTCGCGGAACCAGAAGTTTTGGAAGCAGTGGTCCCGGAAGTTCTCTTCGGAAGGCTTTTTTTAGGTTTAGGAAGACTTTTCTTTTCTTCTGTCAATTTATCCTTACCGGCAGCGGTACGCTTTTTGGCGACAGTTTCTTTTCCTCTAGGTCCCGAATCCTTTGCGGGCTTTTTTGGTTTTGCAGTTTCGTTAGCCTTTTTGGGGCTTCCAACGCCCATAGGTCCTTTGACCTCTCCCGATCTTTCGGGTTTGGCTGAAGCCTTAGGTGATGAAGGAGAAGCCTTCTTTGCTGTCGTTTTCTTTTCTTTATCTGTATTATTTTCTTTTTTCTTAGCCATTTTTATACCTCCTTACAATAGATTTAATGCCCCGCAGCGGGATCAATACCCAATCGGGACGGTTGTTTAATTCATAATTCAATTCATAGATCGCTTTTTCAAGCAGGAATGTTTCCATGAGGATCTCAATATCTTCGGCCTCATCGGGGATGAAATCATTGTCACCCACATTCTCATAATAACCCTGCAGGAACATACGGGTGACCAGGTAATACCAGGATTCTGCCCAAAGTTCAAGATCTCCTTCTTTCTTCTGCTGTTCGAGTTCTGTATCAATAATACTGCTGTAAGCCGCGTAATGGAACGATCTTACCATTCCCGCAACATCCCGCAGCGGTGATCTTTTTAACCTTCTTTCACTAAATGATCTTGCCGGCTCGCCTTCAAAATCGATTATCACAAAATCCTTTCCTGTCCAGAGAACCTGCCCCAAATGATAATCCCCGTGGGTACGTATCTTCATTATCGGGATCTTATGGTCAAATACTTTTTTGAAGCATTTTAGAACATCGGTTTTCATTTCCAGAACTTCCTTAGCTTCGGGTTGTAATTCTTCGGGCAGATTCTTCAGGTTTTTCTGAAGGTTTTGAAACGCGTTCCGGGTAAGGGACTGCAAGGATGAAAATAATGATCTCTGGTAGTGCAGGGAAAAAGGCTCGTGTTCAAAATCCTTTACTTCTGGATGTTCCGCAAGAGCCTTGTGCATCTCGGCGGTACGTTGCCCTAACAGGGAGATCCTTTCAGGAAAAATAACTCCCATCAGTTCTTTCATTTGCTCAGAAAGCTCATCATATTTAAGCGGAGTAAGATCATGTTCTACATATTCTTCCGCAGCATCTTTTGGACGGGTCAATACCCTCTCAAAAAAGCGTTTTAAGGAGTCCTTTGTGTAATCCCAGGCGTCACCCTGATTAGGGATCAGATCTTGCATCATACCCAGAACAATAATGTTTTTGGTGTCTGGTTTATATTCGATGGCTCCCACAAACCGTGGTGAATTCTTGTAATCCGTCTTTTCGGTAAGGTAGCGGGTGATCTCAAGATCGGGATTGATGGTATTGTCCAGCTTCCTGTACAGTTTTAGGAAATATTTATTGTCAAAAATGAGAGAGGTGTTGCTTTGTTCAGCATTGAGGATCTTGGAATGTATGTGATGATGGTCTGCTTCCATTCCGTTCTCACTGTGATAGAAAACGAGGTTTCCTTTTCCACTTTTCAGTTTTCGGCCTTTCCGTATGTTCTTGAAAAGTTCATTCCTAAATCTTTCATTATAAACGGTATCAAAAAGGTATCCGTTTTCACCACCCAGCACCATTTCGGCCAGGATGCCCTGTGCCGGGATCTCCCTGTGATCTTCCTCATTGTTTTCTGAAATAAAACCTAACGGAAGCTGGTAGACATCGGGCAAGCCATCATTGTAGTTCACTTCAATGGTGATTAAAGTTGAAGGAACGTCCTTCACCGGTATATGTACTTTGTTGACCACAGAAATATTTTGGATTACCCTTGACTTCCCTCCAAACCAGCGACAGCTGTTGAGATAAGAAGGTAAAATGTCATTTTCAAAGCGTGCCAGCACCTTGTTTTCCAGCAGTTTTTCCCACTCAGAGATCTTTATGACAGGAGTTATGGCTTTTTCTGCATGTGGTTTTTCTTTTTGCAGCTGGAACCAATAATAGCCGTGAGGTGCCATGGTGAAGAGATACGGCTGCTCGGTGATCCTTGGGAATTTATTGTGGCTGAAAACCTCTACGGGAATGTAACCTTCATACGGCTCCAGATCAAGCTCTGCGGCCTGCGGAAATCTTGATAAATTACCAAGAACGAGAATATCTTCATCTTCAAAGGTCCTGGTGTAGGCAATGATCTTCGCATTGCTGGGAGAAAGGAAATTGATATCTCCACGGCCAAAAGCCTTGTACTTTTTACGCATGCTTATGATTCGCTTCATCCACCAAAGCAGGGAAGAGGAATTCATTTGTTCGGTCTCTACATTGACCGATTCATATTTATAAGCTGGGTCAATGATTACCGGCAGGTATAATTTATGGGGATTGGCAGTGGAAAAACCAGCATTTCTATCTGCTGTCCACTGCATGGGGGTTCTTACCCCGTCACGGTCTCCCAGGTAAAAGTTGTCTCCCATTCCTATTTCATCTCCATAATAGATAACAGGAGTTCCCGGAAGGGAGAATAGCAAGACATTCATCAATTCGATCTTACTGCGGTTGTTTTCCAGGAGTGGCGCAAGCCTGTGCCTTATCCCCACATTGATCTTTGCCTGCGGATCTTTGGTATAGACCTTATACATATAATCCCGCTCCTCATCGGTCACCATTTCAAGGGTCAATTCATCGTGGTTCCTCAAAAATATCGCCCACTGGCAGGATTCAGGTATTTCGGGAGTCTGGTCGATAATATCCATAATAGGGTAACGGTCTTCCATTTTTATGGACATGAACATTCTCGGCATGATCGGGAAATGGTAGTTCATGTGACATTCATCTCCATCTCCAAAATAAGCAGCGGAATCTTCGGGCCACATATTGGCTTCTGCCAACAACAGTTTGTTGTCATAGAACTTATCTACATGTGCCCGCAATTTTTTCAGGAACTTATGCGTTTCCGGAAGGTTTTCACAATTGGTTCCTTCCCGTTCGTACAGGTAAGGGACCGCATCGAGTCTAAAGCCATCGACGCCCAGGTCACACCAGAAGTCGAGTATGTTGAATACTTCTTTCTGGACTTTAGGGTTGTCAAAATTCAGGTCGGGCTGGTGAGAAAAAAACCGGTGCCAAAAGTATTGATTTGCCTCAGGATCCCAGGTCCAGTTGGA
>CAZNFK010000018.1:0-24805 GCA_964572365.1 uncultured Flavobacteriaceae bacterium
GTGATCTTTAGAAAAGAGATCTATGCGACCGCCTGTATCATTGGCGGGTTGGCCTTCGTGATCCTGCACCAGCTCGGGGTAGATACAGACATCATCTATATAGTCACTACCTTAACCGTCATCATCATTAGGCTGGTGGTGGTTAAATACCACATCTCCCTCCCCTCCTTTTATCTTTCTTCGGAAAGTTGATCGCAAAAGCACTTTTTTAAGTCTTCTAAAAAAGGAAAAAAGCCATGCTTTCCAAAGAAGATCGAGGAACGCCAAAAATTTTTGAACCAACGCGTGTTAAATTCACTCTTAAGGTGTAACGTTTTGAGTTTCAGACAGTCTTTATAGTAAAGAAACATTTCTCCCCCGCCATTGTAGAATTATTAAAACTTTATTGTCATGAAAACTTTCAAAATGTTACTAATCGGGTGTGCGATCTCAATGAGCACTTTAGTGAATGCCAATCCTTCAAACGAACGATTTGGAGATATGAACTCTATTTCCCACGAAATTGAAATGATCCTTCAGGAATCTCACTTTATACTGGACGAAGAAATGCAGGTCACCATTTTCTTTTCTATTTCTGAAGAAAATACGATGCAGTATGTTTCTGTGGCCTCCGGAAATGAAGACCTTAACTACTTCATTCAGAAGGAACTTGAAAACCGTCCGGTCTTCGGAACTGAGTGGCGAGAAGGAATGATCTATGAACTCTCTGTGGATTATTCAGATACTCTTTTGACCTACGCCAATCTCTAATGCGGCAACTTCTTCCGAAGCAAACCGTATAGAAATGCTCCAAGCAGGGCCCCTACCAGCACTACGATGATCGAAACATATCCCGCGCCTATCAGCGTATAGATAGGCCCGGGGCATGCCCCCGCCAAAGCCCAGCCCAGGCCAAAAATTATCCCTCCAAAAAAGTAATTTTTATAGCCTCTTTCTTTAGGGGCTATTTTTATTGGATCTCCGAAAAAGGTATTCATTTTTTGCCTTTTAATGATCTGTACGCCAATTACTCCTAAAACCAGGGCCGATCCTATAATTCCATACATGTGGAAAGAATCAAAATGAAACATTTCATAGATTCGGAACCATGAAGCTGCTTCAGATTTGTACATCACCACTCCAAAGAAAATACCTATCAACAAATAACCGAATGTTCTCATATTAAAATATTAAGGGGAAAAACAGGTGGATCATTACCAGACCGCCAATAAAAAAACCAATTACGGCAATGAGGGAAGGCAGCTGTAAGTTGCTTAGGCCCGAGATAGCATGGCCCGAGGTACAACCTGCGGCATATCGTGCTCCAAAGCCAATTAAAAGTCCTCCAATCAACAAAATCCCTAATGCAAAAGGATCTGAAAGTGCCGATATACTGAAGAGATTCTCAGGGAGATAGGCTTCACCTGCACTTTGAAATCCCAACTCATTTAATTTTACCACAGTTTCGGGGGTTATAGCCACCGCTGAACTTTCACTTAGAAAATGAGCTCCCAGGAACCCTCCAATGGCGGCCCCGAGTATTACTATCAGGTTCCAGCGACTGGCACGCCAGTCTACATTAAAATACTTAGAACTCTTTCCCGCCCCGCAAATGGTGCACATGGTCTCCAGGTTTGAAGACATTCCGAATTTCCTGCCCATAAAGATCAGCAGGAACATGACAAGAGCTATGAGCGGCCCCGCCACATACCACGGCCAGGGTTCTAAAATAATTTCCATTTCAAAAATTTTCGTAAAATTAAAGGTTTGGACTTTCTAAAGACCTGGAAACCTATTGGCAAAATACATGCCTTTATTGATCCAGGTGATCTCTCAGGTTTTGAAGCACCTTTTCTGAGAGTCGTTCTTGCGTCTTCGCCGACCATCCGGCACTTTTTTCGGTAATGAGCACGTTGAAGTATTTTTCTACTTCTACCGAAAGTTCTTTTTTACCATCCCCGTCAAAAATGGCAAAATTACCCTCTCCCTGCCTCCATTCTTTAAAGGCAGCTTCTTCAAAAGGTAATCCCAGGGAGGTGTTGATGAGGATCTTTCCGTTTCCGAATTTTTCAAATTCTGCAGCTTTCATCAACACGGTATTCTTCGGAAGGTGAAAACTGATGATCTCTGTAGTTTTCAAAAGCTCCTGAAGCGGCAGGTATTTTATACCTTTGTCTTCCCATTCTTTTTTGCGGGTACGGCTGAAGTAGTATAGATCTACACCAAACGGCTGCAGGCATTTAGCCAGTAACTGGCCGGTGGTACCCAGGCCTATGATCCCGATCTTTTTTCCCGTGAGTTCTTCGGGCATCTCCCGCCATTGATATTTTCCAAAGCCATGAAGCAGGCGAATGAGTTCAGAAATAATGAATTCTGCCACCCCGGGATCTCCATAATCCCTGATCCCTGTCACTGTGATTCCCCGCTCCCGTGCAAAGTTCACCGCCACATTGGCCGAGGCGTCATCATACAGGCTGCACGCCATCCCAATGTACTTCAGATCAGGACACCGGGAGATGAGCTCTTCATCCAGGATGGTGCGCCAGGAAACGATCACGGCATCAGCGCCCTTAAGCCTCTCCAGGATTTCCTCCTTAGAAGCCGGAGAATCATCATACACCTGGATCTTCTGTTCACTGTATTGCTGCAGTTCCTTCAGGGCCCAATCCTGAAGCTTGGTATGATCAACGCTAACTATTTTATTGAATTTCATTTTCTAGACATGAGATATGACGGGAGACTAGACGGGAACTTGAACCTTGAGCCTTACAGCGGTATATTCCCGTGTTTGCGGTCAATTCGCAACACTTGCTTGTTCTCCAGCATACTGAAAGCTTTTAGCAACTTTCTCCTGGTTTCCCTCGGCATGATCACCTCATCAATAAAACCTCGCTGGGCAGCCTTGAACGGATTGGCAAACTTGGCAGCATATTCAGCCTCTTTTTCAGACAGTTTTACTTCGGGATCCTCGGCTTCCTGGATCTCCTTTCTAAAAATGATCTCACTGGCGCCTTTGGCTCCCATCACCGCGATCTCGGCTGTAGGCCAAGCGAAATTAAGATCGGCACCAATGTGTTTGGAGTTCATCACATCATAGGCTCCTCCATAAGCTTTTCGGGTGATCACAGTAACCCGTGGCACGGTTGCTTCACTCAGGGCATATAGCAGTTTCGCTCCGTGCAAAATGATCCCATTCCACTCCTGGTCTGTACCGGGTAAGAATCCGGGCACGTCAACCAGCACCAGTAACGGAATATTAAAGCAATCGCAAAAACGGGTAAAACGGGCTGCTTTTTTAGACGAGTTGACATCCAGTACTCCTGCCAAACTCATCGGCTGATTGGCTACAATACCAATGCTGCGGCCTCCAAGTCGTGCAAAACCAACGATAATATTATCGGCATAATCTTTATGGATCTCAAAAAAGGAATCTTCATCGATAATTCCCTTGATCACCTCATGCATGTCATAAGGCTTGCTCGCACTGTCGGGTACAATTTCTTCAAGGGCATCCCGCATCTCATCTCCCAGCTTGTAATCGTGTTTTAGTGTAGTTTCTTTATTGTTCTGCGGAAGGTAGCTCAGCAGCTTTTTAATATCTTCCAGGCAGGTAAGATCATTGGCAGCCGTTCGATGGGTAACCCCCGATTTTGTCGAGTGGGTACTGGCTCCACCAAGTTCTTCGGAAGTAACCGATTCATTCGTGACGGTCTTCACAACATTGGGCCCGGTCACGAACATGTAGCTGGTATCCTGCACCATCAGGGTAAAATCGGTCATCGCGGGTGAATAAACGGCTCCCCCTGCGCAAGGCCCCATAATGGCCGATATCTGCGGAATCACTCCGGAAGCCTGCACATTTCGGTAAAAAATATCGGCGTAACCACCTAAAGAACGTACCCCTTCCTGTATCCTCGCCCCACCCGAATCATTCAATCCTATGATGGGTGCTCCCACTTTCATCGCGTGGTCCATTACCTTACAGATCTTTTCGGCGTGTGTTTCTGATAGGGAACCTCCAAAAACAGTGAAATCCTGGGCAAAAACATAGACAAGGCGACCGTTTATGGTACCGTAACCGGTGACTACTCCGTCGCCGTAATATGTCTGGTCTTCCATTCCAAAATCGGTAGTACGATGAGTTACCAGGATGCCGATCTCTTCGAAAGAACCCTCATCTAAAAGATAATCCACCCGTTCGCGGGCGGTCAGTTTCTTTTTTTCGTGCTGTTTTGCAATTCGTTTCTCGCCTCCGCCTTTTAAGGCTTCAGATATTTTTTCCTGTAATTTTCGGGTATTTTCGCTCATGTTTTGGATCTTCTGATTTCAGAATGAACTTTAGTGATTGGGTAGTCTAAGTACCTGCTGGTCTTCCAGGTATTGTTTAAGGGCGATCATAGCGGCAAGTCTTGCTTCTTCCTCTGTCTCTTCCTGAAGCTTTTCTGCCGAATAATATTTCTTCACAAAGTGAGTATCAAAATTTCCACTTCGGAAAGCTTCGTGTTCAAAAACAAATTTTCCGAAGGGAAGCGTGGTGCTCACCCCCTCCACTTCATATTGATCAATGGCTTTGATCATTAGCTGGATCGCCTCCTCACGGGTTTTCCCATAGGTAATAAGCTTGGCCAGCATGGGGTCGTAGTAAATGGGAACTTCCATTCCTTCCTCAAAACCATCATCAAGCCTGATGCCCTCTCCCGATGGGCCGCGGTATCTTTTCAAAAGTCCGACACTCGGCATGAAATCTTCTATGGGATCTTCGGCATACACCCTGAGTTCCACAGCGTGGCCGTTGATGCTAAGATCATCTTGCTCAAAGTTTAGTTTCTCTCCCCTGGCAACACGAATTTGTTGTTCAACAAGATCTTTTTGGGTTATGAACTCGGTGACAGGATGCTCTACCTGCAGCCGGGTGTTCATCTCGAGAAAATAGAAGTTCTTATTTTCATCCAGGAGAAATTCAACCGTTCCGGCGCCAATGTAATCACAGGCCTTTGCCACCTTTACAGCGGCCTCGCCCATCTTTTGACGAAGTTCTTCATCAAGCACCACAGAAGGGGCCTCTTCAACCACTTTTTGGTGGCGCCTTTGAATGCTGCACTCCCGTTCGAACAGGTGCACGAAATTCCCGTGAGTATCGGCCAGCACCTGTATCTCTATGTGCCGCGGACTGCCAATATATTTTTCTATAAAAACAGATCCATCCCCAAAAGCAGACTCTGCCTCACTAATGGCTCTTTTCATCTGGTCTTCCAGGTCCTTCTCCCTCTCCACGATCCGCATTCCTTTTCCACCTCCCCCGGCCGAAGCTTTGATAAGGATTGGGAAACCTATTTCTTTCGCTATTTTTTTTGCTTCTTCGGTATCGGTAATGGCTTCGTCTATTCCGGGTACCATTGGGATCCTGTATTTTTTAACCGCATCTTTGGCAGCCAGTTTACTTCCCATTACTCTAATGGCCTTGGACCCCGGGCCTATCCAGGTGATCCCGTTCTGCTCTACTTTTTCAGCAAAATCAGCATTTTCGCTTAAAAATCCATAACCGGGATGAATCCCGTCAACATTCAGTTTTTTGGCTACTTCAATGATCTTATCTCCCAAAAGATAAGATTGGTTTGAAGGGGCTTCCCCAATAAGTACAGCCTCATCGGCAAATTTCACATGTGGGGACTTCCTGTCTGCCGTGGAATAAACAGCGACCGTTTTGATTCCCATTTTTTGGGCTGTCTTCATGACCCGCAATGCGATCTCTCCACGATTAGCTACCAGTATCTTATTCATTCTGTTTGTATTAGGGTCTTAATTTTGTTTGTGGATTAAATCTGAACTTAAAGGTTCTATTCCATTTCTATCAACAGTTGATTCTTATCTACTGTTTGTCCTTTTTTAACTGAGACTGACTTAACAACTCCGTCTCGAGGCGCGGTGAGCGTATTTTCCATTTTCATCGCTTCCAGGACCAGGAGGTAATCTCCCTCCTTCACTTCCTCGCCTTCTTTTACCTGTACATCAAGGATCAACCCGGGCATAGGGGCCTTAATGTCATTCACCACACTTGCTGAAGCGAGACTTAATCCCATTTCCTCGATCAACAGGTCCAGCTCATTAAAGATCTTTACATCGTATGAGTGAGAATTGATCTTTAGGGAATAGGATCTTTTAAGGTAATTTGAATTGATTAGTTCAGTTTTAATGGAACGGTGATCTTTTAAAACATGGTAACCGGCTGAAGAAGTTTTTTGAATATCAAGGGCTTCGATCTGTTCTTTGGTAAAATAAAATTCCATTTCACCATTTACAACAACTTTAAATTTTTGTTCCATATTGCGGTCTTTTCTCCACTTTTTGTAAATATAAAAAAATAATCGCCCCTCTTGTTTAAGAATTTCATAATAGTCCCGAACAAAAAGAGGTTGCCCTTTTTAAAAAAGACAACCTCTAAAAAACTTAAAAAATTCTAATCTATTCTCTTCCCAGGATCTTTTGGATATCGGGAGGAATAGGCATAGGTCTTAAAGGCGGAACGTTGGCACCGCCTGTATTTCCGGTAGGTATCTGCCCCACAAATGATTTCACACCACCTATCAGCAAACGAGGTATTTGCCCAAGGATCTCTTTCCAGTCCCTGATGGCAAAACCAAACTTCAGCATTAACCAGTGGGCACGGGAGTGCTCAATGGGATAGGCCTGACCTATAACATGGGCCCGTTCCAGGTGGTACCATGCATGAATAAGCTCTCCTTTTTTAAAGGATTCCTTGTACTGTTCCAGCTCTTTCAAATAATACAATTTGATGTGCCTGGGAATGGTGGTGTTAAACTTCATTTTAATGGATTTTGATTAACTGAACTTCTTGATATCATCGCTCAGGTCAAAGACCTTGGTGCTCTTAAATTTATTCTCCAGGATACTGCTTCCTGCCGAAGAACGATAACCTCCTGCACAATGTACCACGATGGGTTTATTAGAAGGGATCTCCTCTGATCTTTCACGCAATTCATTCAGCGGAATTTCAATAGCATCTTCAAATATCTTTTTCTCAACCACTTCGCTGGTATTCCTAATATCTACTATGGTGTATTGATCTCTATGCTTCTTAAAATCTTTGAGATCAAATTCATTAGAAGTTTGAGAAACTTTATTTGATAAAGTAATTACACCTTTTAACTGTTTCTCGTATCCAATTTTGGCTGTGCGTTCCAGCAATTCCCTAATCTCATTCACGCTTTCCACCACAAGGTAAAAAGGTTCTTCGGGTTTTACGATAGCCCCGAGCCAGGTTTCGTATTTATCATTTTCGCCCCGGGCCATGATATTGATACTGTTGGGAAGGTGGCCTTTCTTATACTTATCTCCATCCCTTGAATCTACCACGGTTACTCCATCTTTTATGCTTTCTACACACAGGTGCAGTTTAACGGCAGCTTTGGTTTTTTGGACATTTTCTGCCCCGTTCTTGTTAACATCAACATTGAACCCGAAATAATGCGGAATAAACGGCTGATCCTTTAAAATGGTTTCTACGAATTGTTCTTCGGTTTGATCACGGAAAGCCCAGTTGAACTTGCGCTCCTGTCCCAAAGTACTTGAAGAATCGGTACTCATGTTTTTTCCACAGAGAGAACCTGCACCATGAGCCGGATATACCAGCGCATCATCTGGTAATCCAGTGTACTTATTCTGCATGGTGTGATACATCTTCTTTGCCAGGTCGACCCTCTTGGCTGTCATATTTCCGGCTTTTTCCCTAAGGTCTGGTCTTCCCACGTCACCAATGAATAGCGTATCACCGGTGAACAGAGCTGTCTTCTTGCCGTCTTCAGCAACTATGGTGATACTGTCTGGAGAATGCCCGGGAGTGTTTATTGCTTTAAAAGTGATCTTTCCCATGCTCAGGCTATCGCCATCGTCAAAACCTTTGTGCTCATAATCGGCTCCCAGTAACTTGCTGGCGTAGATAGTCGCCCCCGTTTGCTCGTGAATCTGCAAATGACTGCTTACAAAATCGGCATGTGGATGCGTTTCGAAAACAGCAACGATCTTGGCGTCATGCTCTTCGGCATACCTGTAATACTGTAACGGATTTCTACTTGGATCTATAAGCGCCATCTTACCTTCGCTCACTACCGCATAAGAATAGTGTGCAAGAGGGCTGTCTTTAAATTGTTTTATTTTCATGATCAGATGTTTTTCTGTTTAACTTTTTCTGTTTTTCTGAAAAGGGATAAGCAATTGCTTGCTGAAAGCTTCGGGAAAATTCTCATCTCCTTCAAAACCTAGTTCGAGATTCTGTCCGTTCCGCGGAACATATGCTGTCCGGAATAAATGATCCCATAGGCTCAGGCTTAGTCCAAAATTCATTCCTGTTGGATAGGCTTCCGGAAGTTCTTTGGCGTGGTGCCAAATGTGCATTTTCGGATTATTAAAAATATAACCTAATTTTCCGTAGCTCCAGCCCACGTTGGCATGATTGATATGGCCCAGCAAAACGGTTAGCATGTGAACCACAAAAAACTCCTGGATCCCAAAACCTATCATCGCCAACGGAATATATTGTACGGTTTTATAGATAATGGTCTCCATAAAGTGAAAACGGAACTGCGCCGCAAAACCCATCTCCTTCACCGAATGGTGAACTTTATGGAATTCCCACAACCAGGACCTCTTATGTAGCTGCCGGTGAACGTGCCACTGAATGAAATCGGCTACCACGAACATGATGAGCAATTGTATCCAGCCAGGAAGATCCTGAACCTCCACGGCCACAATATTATTTACTCCAAATAACCGGAGAAAATCATTGAACAATTCCACCCCCACATTAGATATTGCGTTATAGCCTATCAATGAGAAGAGGAAGAAATTGAAAAGCACGTAAAAGGAATCCAACCAAAACCCTTTCCTAAAGATCTTTTGATCTTTTCTCCAGGGCAGCAGGATCTCCAGTATCCACACCAAAAGCGATAATCCGAGTAACCAATAGAAATAATTGGTCCAACCGGGATTAGATATCTCCTCTACAAGGTAATGGTAATAACCTGTAAAAGATTCTACTAGGATGTTCTGGTACTTACTCAAGCCTTTTCAAAAATTTGAACACAAAAATACATTTTTCACACAGTTAATGCCGTAACATGAGTTACACTCCTCTAAAATTAATAAAAACAATGAGTTAGCCTATTCAAATTCTGTACAATCGGCAGAAGGGACATAAACACCGGCTGCCTGTTGGTAGACAAGGGTGGCACCCAGATGTCCCACATAGGAAAGAAGTGCGGTACCGCCGGTAAGAATTAGCAGCACTACAATGAGAAATACTTTGCTTTTGAACAGGGGGAGTTTGATATACCTTAGAAAATCTATGGCCGCTCCTGCCGTGAAAAGCCAGGCTGTTATCCAGGCCATGTTCTCATGCTCCTTGAGTACCGTGGGATCGCACAACTTCCTTGAAACCATACCATCGGCAAGGTTCCCGGTGAAGATGGCTACCCAGATTCCAATGACACCCAGGCCCAGCAATACAGTACCCCCTCGTTCCCATACCTCCCTTTTATATCTTAGGGCGATGATCTTGAAAAGAAAAGCCACCACCAGTAAGGCGATTGGAAAATGAACGGACAGAGGATGAAAAACCTCTGTCCGCCAAAAATCAGGTACCTGCTCCATTTTTATTCAAGAACTTTAACTGAAACAGGATCCAGTCTCTTTCCTTCTTTTTTCACCTCTACTTCCACTCTCATCCCTTCTTCCAACACAGAGAAATCAACAGTAGAACCGTCCCGGGTCAACTCGGTCTGGTCTGTAAAATACAGCTCGAGGGTTTTGTTGTCATCGGTTTCCACGTAGATCTCTGTTTTTGACGGCTCTACTTCTTTGATGGTTCCTTCATAAGTTCCAGATTCAACCACATCTGTTTTTTCCCCGCAGGCAAAGAACATAAAAAAGGTTGCTGCCAGTAAAGTGGCTAAAAATTTAGTTTTCATCTTGGTATGGTTTTGAATTGGTTTTTCTTAACCTCTAATTTACCTAAAAACGGCCTCTTCCCAAAATAAAGAAGCGTTTATGTAACATTTGTCACACAAACTTCCATTGCCCATTATTATATTTGTTCTCTTCATGCAGTTGAAAAATTACATAGCACTTTTATTTGTTGTCATTTTCCTCGGAAAACTGGTAACCATGGATGCCAAATTCTTTGGTGCATTCCTTGATTCTTCAGGGGTGACCCTCGTGAATAAAATGTGTTCTAAGAAACCACTGCTCAGCAATGCTGCGGAAGACATTTCAACATCGACAATTGATCAGGGGCTGGAAATGGATTTTTTATGTCATACTGTTTTTGACCATCAACTCTCTGACTGGGGTGTTGCTTTGACTGAAGATAACTTCCGAAAATATAATTATCAGACCCCCGGAATCTTTTCCACCCCCAGGGAAAAATTCTATCCGCCTCCCAAGGTCTGATCTTCTTCCGTTTTATTTAGCGGGGATTATCTCTGAGGCTACATCAAGTTCAGCCCGGAACCCCACATTACTAATTTCTCATATTTATCATAATGACCACTAAAATTCTAGTGAACCGTCGTTCGGTACAGGTATTCCGGATGATGTTAAGCGGGATCTTTCTGGTGGCGAGTTTCAGCCACATTATCAAGGTGGAGCAGACAGTGCAGCGTATTGACCAGGCCCGGTTTAAAGGAATAGCCTATTTTTTTGGAGAACCAAAACTCCTGGTGATCGTTTCGGGTATTGTGATGTTCATCGCAGGGCTTGCATTGCTTACGGGCTTCAAGACCCGCTGGGCTGCCATGATACTCGCCGCAGTATTGATCCCCATAACCCTAACCGTCCAGGTAGGACAGATCACCACTTTAGGTCCGTTATTTAAGAACATTGCCATTCTTGGCGGACTGACATTTTTTATCATCAACGATTTTAACACACAAAAACAATAACTTATGAAAAAGATATTTTTAGCAGGTTTAGCCTTTTTACTAACCCTTTTCACAAATCCTCTTCAGGCACAAAATGATCATGAAGAACATGCAGATCACGTGAATTACGTGGTGCTCACCCGTAAAGTTCCGCAGTTAAAACCCATAATTTTAGCAGCCGAAGAGCTCGCCAAACAAGACGGGGAAAAATTCGGCGATTTTCAGGTCGTGGTATGCGGAAAAGCCGTACAAGATCTCACTAATCAGGAGATCATGAAAGACTTTATTGAGAAAGCTGGCAAAGCAGGCGTGACGATCAATGCTTGTGGATTTTCCCTGAAGAAATTCAGCGTGGACAGATCAAAACTCCCTGAAGCGCTTCGGGTGGTTGAGAATGGCATACTTCACAACTTCGAACTTCAGAAGAAAGGTTACCTGAGCATTGAACTTTAAAATTGAAAAAACAACTTATTATGAATAAGAAACTGAAGAAAAATTTAGTCGAATACGGAATTATAGGAGCTGTGTTTATTACCCTTTTTGTCACCGGACTTCACACTGAAGTTTTCGGGTTCCTGCAAAGAGGGATACTCGCCACAGGACTCATGAACCCGGATACAGAACAAAAGGCGGAGATAGCAGCCGCTACTCCTTCAAAAGGTGCGGTACTGGACCTCAACCTGGTTAATTCTAAAGGAGAGAAAGTGAATATGAAGCAGTTCGAAGGAAAGGTCATTTTTCTGAACTTTTGGGCTACCTGGTGTCCTCCCTGTATCGCTGAGATGCCGGGAATACACAATCTTTATAAGGAAGTAAAGGATGACAATATTGAGTTCATTATGCTTTCTGTAGATCAGAATTTTGAAAAGGCCAAAAAATTCAGAAATAATAAAGGTTACGAATTTGAGATCTATCGCGCTGCGGGTCCTGTCCCACAAATGTATTCTACCCGAAGTATTCCTACCACCTATGTGATCGATGCCGACGGAAATCTTGCCCTTACCCATTTGGGAATGGGAGATTTTGACACTAAAGATTTCAAGCAATTCCTGAAGGAACAGCAATAACTAATGAAAGCTTCCGAAAATCTGATTTTTCGGAAGTTTTTTTTTCCTACTTATCAATAAAAAATTTTATGAATAAAAGACATTTGATACTGCTTCTTAGCCTGTTCTCTTTGCATTCCCTTGTGGCGCAGGTGATGGAAGCCCCAACATGGCAGGTGAATGCCGATAAAAAAGAGGTTTCTGCGGGAGATGAAGTCACCCTCTCTTTTAAAGCTGAAATACCGGAAGACTGGTATATGTACTCCAGTGATTTCGATCCAGATCTCGGCCCCATGCTAACAGAAATAAATTTCGAGAACTCTGGAAAGCATGAACTTTTAGGAGAGTTACGCCCTGTTGATCCAAAAAAGAAATACGATGAGCTATGGGAAGGCGAGTATACCTATTTCACCAAAAAAGCCCATTTCGAACATAATATAAAAATAACCGGAGAAAAGCCTGTTATCAAAGGAAGTATTTCCTACCAAATCTGTTCTGATGTGACCGGACAATGCATTCCGTATGAAACAGATTTTTCTGTTGACCTTTCGGGAAATAAGGAGGTTGCAACCGAAAGTTCCGGGAATTCTTCCAACTCCTCCTCTGCTCCTCCTTTAAAAGAAATGGAGCCGTTCACTAATTCTTTTCAGCCTGTGGAAGAAGAAAAAGGATGGACGGGATTACTCACCTTCTTTCTCATCTCTTTTGGAGCCGGACTGGCAGCCTTGCTAACTCCCTGTGTTTTTCCTATGATCCCCATGACCGTAACATTTTTTACTAAATCGAGTGGCACCCGCTCAAAAGGTGTTTTCAACGCCGTGATCTACGGTTTATCTATTGTTGGGATCTACACATTGATAGGTACGGTTTTCGCCCTCCTCTTTGGTGCGGGTTTCGCTAATTTCCTGAGTACGCACTGGCTTCCAAACCTACTGTTCTTCGCGATCTTTGTGCTGTTCGCGCTATCCTTTTTTGGATTATTCGAAATACGATTGCCAAACAAATTCGTGAACAACATTGACAGCCAGGCTAACAAAGGAGGTCTCGCCGGGATCTTTTTCATGGCTTTCACCCTGGTGCTTGTAGGTTTTAGCTGTACAGGTCCCATTGCAGGGACCATCTTACTGGAGGCAGCCAGCGGGCAGGCCATCAAACCCTTGATTGGAATGTTAGGTTTTTCAACAGCATTTGCAATTCCGTTTACCTTATTTGCAATCTTTCCGGGTTGGTTAAGTTCGCTTCCAAAGAGCGGTGGGTGGCTGAATACGGTGAAGGTTGTCCTTGGCTTCCTGGAACTTGCCCTGGCATTAAAGTTCCTGAGTATGGTAGACCAGGTTTATCACTGGGAAATTCTTGACCGGGAGATATATCTCGCGCTGTGGATCGTGATCTTTACGTTGTTAGGGTTCTACCTGCTGGGAAAGATCGTTTTTCCGCACGAACAAAGATCAGACAGCACTTCAATTTCCCGCCTCCTTTCAGCAGTCCTTGTTTTTAGCTTCGTAGTCTATCTCATCCCTGGACTCTTCGGTGCTCCTTTAAAATCACTGGCCGGATACCTGCCTCCTATGAGCACTCATGACTTCAGATTATTGGGACCCCAGGGACCTCTGGAGAGTGCCGGACTGGCCGAAGGTTGTGAAAACCCGAAATATGATGATCTCCTGGAACTGCCACATGGGTTAAAAGGGTATTTTGATTATGACCAGGCATTGGCGTGCGCTAAAAAAGAGAACAAACCCCTGTTCATAGATTTTACCGGCCATGGATGTGTGAACTGCCGCGAAATGGAAGCTGCAGTTTGGAGCGACCCCGCCGTTCTAAAAAGATTAAGGGAAGACTACATAATAGTCGCGATGTATGTTGATGAAAAGACCGAACTCCCCCGAGAGGAGTGGTATACTTCAGTTTACGATGGCAAGGTCAAAAAGTCCATAGGCAAACAAAATATGGATTTCATGATCCAGAAACTAAATGCGAACGCGCAACCTTATTACACCCTGGTAGATGCCAATGAAGGAGAATTGTTATCTCCTCCCCGGGCTTATGATCTTGATGTACAGGGGTTCGTTAATTTCCTGGATACCGGATTAGCCCGTTACCATGAAAAAAATGAAACGAAAGATAATTTGCCTCTTTAGAGGTAGTAGATTTTAGTGTGGTTGAATGTTGGGAAAACCCCACAGGATGAATCCTGTGGGGTTTCTTTTTATTTCTTCTGGGCCACAAACCTTATAACCGCACCCAATCCGTTATGGAATTCGCCTTCTCTGAGGTCAACCTCAGCTTCATATAGCTCCAGGAAATTCAGTTCTCCAAAATCCTTCTTTATCTCCTCCATAGAAAACAGGAGTTCTTCGTCTTTTGGCCCGCCCACTTTGGGATTCTCTTTTTGATAGGCGATATGTTTCTTGCTGAAACCTTCAAAAATGACCAGACCGTCCCTTCGAAGATAAGAAAGGAGAAGCCTGTGATACTCTGCCCGCACGTCTTTTGGAAAATGAGCGTAAATAAGCGCCACCGCGTCCACTTCATCTTTTTCGTACCCCAGCTCGGGAAGGTTCCCCACCCGGTAATCGATCTCCACCTCATTCTTTTCGGCCAGTTTCAGGGCTTTCTTTTTGCCCTCCCTGCTTTGATCAAAAGCGGTTACTTTCCAGTATTCACGAGCTGCAAAAACCGCATTTCGGCCTTCTCCTTCGGCTGCGAACATGATCTCCCCGGGATAAAGTTGGGAAAGCCTGGATTTCAGGTATTCATTGGGTTCTTCTCCATAAACATACTCTTCGCTGCTGTACCGCTCATCCCAAAACTCTTTCATATAATTTACTTTTTCAAATGGTTCTGAATCTATTGCTTCTGAAAGCTGCAAAAGGTAAAGTTCTGTGTTCCTCCTGATGGAGTTTTATGGTCAACGTTCTTGCAACTCATAGTGGTGAACCCTTCAGCAAACAGAGCCTGCATTTCACTAATGGAATACTGTCTTATCTCCAGGCCACTACATTTGGTAGGTCCGGTTTCTGAAAAGGTTCCCAGCACCACGTAACCTCCAGGTTTCACCGCTTTCTTTAGAGTATTCATATATTTTTGAATCTTACCATCTTCGGTAAAGAAATGAAAGGCTGCGCGATCATGCCACAGGTCATACTGCCTGTCGGGTTCAAAATCAGCCGCATCGGCCACGATCCATTTGATCTCATCGGCTTTTTCACCAAGCCTTTGCCTGGCCCGGTTAATGGCATTTTCAGAAATATCTACCACAGTAATATCGGTAAAACCCTTACCAAAAAGAAATTCAGCTAAAAAACTGTCTCCTCCGCCAATATCTATGATAGCGGCATCTTTTTCCAGTTTACATTCTGCGATGTAATCCAACGAAGTTTCGGGCATAGGTTCATACCAGCTTACTTCGGTCGCTTTTTTATTCTCGTAAACCTTATTCCAATGTTCTTTTTTGTCTTCCATGATGATATTTTTTATTCACATAGTGCTATAAAGCCACAGCAGGCTTATAGATAGTCGTGTCAAACCTTCCTCTCAAGAGCTTCAGAATTTCTTTTACTTTCTAAATTCTCCAACTAAATTTAGGAAAAAATCTTCCGGTTTGTCGCTTATAAAAAACATATTCCGGAAAGCTTTTTTGGAGCTGTTCTTCCTCGTACCTGCTCTTCAGATAAAACAACAGGAACAGGAGGATGCTTATTATTAATTTATAGCCTGAATTCAGCCAGAAAGAAATTCCGAAGGCCATAAAAAGAATTCCGGAGTAAATGGGATGCCGCGCAAATGCAAAAACCCCGGAAGTAACCAGTTTCGCCCCTTTCTTCGGGCTTGGAAAAGGGGAAATATTAGTGTTTAGCTGAAGAAAAGCTATCAACACCAACAACAATCCGAATCCTGCCACAAAAAGGGCGATATACCGTAGGTTTTCAGGAAGGATGAATTTCAGCAGGTCCCACTCAAAAAGCCAGGCGATAAAAATGAGGAACTGCAGCAATACAAAAACATAATCTTTACCCGGTACTGCCATACTTTTCGTTTAAAATAGCTCTTTCCATACAATATATATACCCATAAGCAGTACAAACCAGCCGAATCCTTTCTTGAGTTTTTTGCCGTCGATGAATTTATTCAGATACACCCCAACAAAGATTCCTATTACAGAAAGGGCGGTAAAAATGAGCAGGAATTGCCAGTCGATCTCCAGGTTCTGCACATCTCCAATAAAACCGATTAAAGATTTGATGGCGATGATGAGCAGGGAGGTGGCCACCGCTTTTTTCATAGGAAGTTTGGCGAGTAATACCAGTGCCGGAATGATCAGGAATCCGCCGCCTGCTCCAACAATACCTGTAAGCACCCCCACGATGAGGCCTTCAACAATAATTAATGGATAATTATACTTAACTTTTTCGGCTTTTACCGGCCTCTCCTTCTGCTCCCTGATCATGGATACCGATGCCAGGATCATAATGAAGGCGAAAAATAACATGATCGCGATGTTCTTGGTGATCTCGAGCCCTGCAATGGTGATGATATGATCTGGAATAGCGGGAACTAAGAACTTTCTCGTGGCATAAACTGCGATAAATGCAGGAATGGAAAAAACGATGGCAGTGCGATAAGCCACCCTCTTTTTTTGCATGTTCTTGACCGCTCCTACCAGGGAAGAAGTTCCCACCACAAAAAGGGAATAGGCAGTTGCGGTAACGGGATTGATACCCAGGAGATAGACTAATACCGGAACAGTGAGAATAGAACCACCACCTCCAATGAGGCCCAATACTACCCCGATGATAAGTGCACCAAAATATCCCAGTATTTCTATCATTCCATAGATTTTTTTGCGGAACAAAAGTAAAAAGAAGGCAGAGGCCTTACAGTAACATTTATTACAGTCTTTACAGGTCGATCACTTTGATACTGTTGCGCTGCAAAAGGATCTTCCCTTCCAGTTCTAATTTTTTAAGGAGTCTGGAGATCACTACACGGGATGTATGAAGATCATAAGCGATCTCCTGGTGTGTGACCTGGATTAGATCTGTGCCATTTATCTTTGCCTTATCCTGCAAGTATCGCATGAGCCTGGCATCCATATTCAAAAATGCAATGGTGTCTATGGTATCCAGCATTTCAGAAAGGCGGGTATGATAGCTTTCAAAAACAAAATTCCTCCAGCTTTTATACTTAGAGGTCCATTCTTCCATCTTTTCAATAGGGATCATTATGAGCCTGGTATCCTTTTCGGCAACTGCCCTTATCTCGCTGCGGGTTTGTCCAAGACAACAGGAAAGGGTCATGGCACAGGTATCTCCACGCTCCAGGAAATACAAAAGCAGTTCATCCCCATCTTTGTCTTCCCTTAATATTTTGATGGCACCTTCAAGAAGCAGGGGCATGCTCTTCACATATTCCCCAATTTCTATGATCTTCTCCCCCGCCTTTACTTCCTTGAGGGTCCCGAACCTGGCAATTTCTTCCATTAGCTCGTCCTCAAATATAAAATGGTAGGCTTCTTTTAATTCTTCCTCTAACATTTAAACGATTTTAAGTAGTAAAATTAAGATTTAAATAAAAGACTCAGGAACATTTTTAGAAATCTTCACAATAAAGAACAATCATCAACTTGAACTCCTGAGGGAAAGTTTTAAAACCGCCATTTTTTTATTAACTTACTCACATGAGCAGCAAGATCTTAACTTTTTTATTATTTACGGGAGAAAACCACGGAAAAGCCGAAGAGGCGGTAAACTTTTATACCACCTTATTTGATGATTCCGAGATTGTGGATATCGAACATTACGGTCCCGATGGCCCTGAACCTGAAGGAACAGTAAAACAGGCACATTTTTCTCTTAATGGCCAACGCTTTATCGCCAAAGACAGCCACCTGAAACACAACTTTGACTTTACCCCGGCTATTTCCTTTTTCATTGAGAGTGATAATGAGAAAGATATCAATGAAGCCTTTAAAGTGCTTGCTAAAGACGGGGTCGTCTTCATGCCTCTGGAAGAATACCCTTTCAGCCCTAAGTTTGGCTGGGTTCAGGATAAATATGGCATCTCCTGGCAATTGACCCTCGTGCAATAACTTCATCTCCTCTTGTTTCTGAAAAAAGCGATTTTCAGGAGATTCTTTACTTTTACTCCATATTAGAATCATTTGGAGATGGGATTTCCTGTCCTGAAAAACGGCCAACTTTAACCATGAATACCGAAAGATTTGTTCTGAAAGAAATAGAAAACAGAGACATCAAACTCATCCACAGAGGTCTATCTGATGAACGGGTGACAAAACATTACGCCGTACATTTCCCGACTCTTGAAGACACGCAGGAGCAAATGGACTGGTATGCAGACCTAAAAAAGAATGGAACCGGACTGTGGTGGGGAATTTATTCTTTAGATACGGCTGATTTTTGCGGGGCAGGTGGTTTTAACGGTCTGGACCGGGATCATAAAAAAGCAGAGATCGGATTTTGGCTGTATCCCGAATTTTGGGGAAAAGGTATCATGAAAGAGGTCATGCCCCTGCTTTTTCAAAAAGGTTTTGAAACACTTGACCTAAACCGGATCGAAGGCTTCGTGGAAAGCGCCAACAGCAAATGTAAAAGCGCACTTGAAAAGATCAACTTTCATCATGAAGGCACGCTTCGCGAGTGCGAGATCAAAGACGGGAAATATCTTGATGTGGATATTTATGCCCTCCTGAAAAAAGACTGGCAGAAATAAAAAAGCTGCCTGAAAAGTTTTAAAACGTCATTCTGAATTAATTAATTTCAGAATCTTAATTGTCTTGAATACCAGAACAATTTTGAGCCTGTACAAGTTCAGGTGTAGACGTCAATTAACTTTTCAAACAGCCTTTGTATTTTAATTAGGCTCCAGACCTTTTTTCAGGTTTTGGAGTTCCTCCTCGGCTTTCGAAAGTCCGTTTTCGAAAGCCTGTTTATTTTTGATCAGTTCTTTCGCGGCAAGCTCGCGATAATGAGAAATACCCTCTAACAAATTATCGCAGAAGGTCTTCCAGCCTTTCAGATCTCTCGGGCCCGGGTTAAAACAAGTTTTGATCTCTTCCTTAATATAATCCAGGTATAAATGCAGTTCTTTCAGGAACATGTGTGGCCTATTTGGATTTTGCGGCAACTCTTTTCTTCCGTAAATATGGTCGGTCATTTCCTGCAGACCTGCGATCTTGGAAAAATTGACGATATTCGGTCCGGGGCATATTGTAACAGCATCCAGTTTCTCCACTATTGGCACCTTGTAATTGATCCCGGCGGAATTGCTGAGTCCTATGCATAGGCATTCTTTGCTCAAAAGGTCATCAACCTGTTGTTGATATTCTGCTTCGGGCAGCCCGGCGTTTTCCAGTTGTTCCAGCTTCAATTTTTGATATTTTCTGGAGGCAGTGCAAATGGGTTCTTTTGTAAACTCGGTATTCGAGACCAGGTACTTTTCGGTACAGGGGCTGCCGGGTTTTCCTTTTTTGATACGCTCCTGCCTTTCAAGATCTGAAGTTGTTCCTTTCAAATAATTGAACCGCACCCCCAGGGGTGAAGCTTTGCTCAGCACAACATCATTTTCTTCGCTTTTGCTCAACAGTTCCAGGGTTTTTTCATCAACGGTGGTAGCTTCGGGACATAGCAGGAATGGAGTTCCCCAGCCCGTTCCCGCAACTTCATAGTGCTTCAACAATAATTCCTGTTCTTCGGCTGTCCCGATTCCTCCCTGGACAGTTATATGGATGGGGTGAGGCTGTTGAAAACCGGCTTCACCCCTGGCCTGTAGCGCAGGGTTGTACAGGCTGAAAAGATCGGCAGCGAGTTCTTCTTTTTTACTTCGGAATTCTTCCAGAATAGGCCCCAGCAATAGTCCTTGAGTAGCAAAGGCGTGACCACCGCAGTTAAGTCCCGATTCTATCCTGAATTCGCTCACCCAAATGCCTTTTTTGGCCAGGTATTTTCCCTGGATAAGTGCAGATCTATAATCGCTTACTTTAATCACAAGCCTCTTTTTAAACACACCCCACGAGACGGCATCAAATTCCCTGAAGTTTTCCAGGTAATTGAATAACCGGGGATTCATCCCGGCAGAAAAGATCACCGCAGAGTTTTCAAGATCGCTTTCGGCATATGCTTTTAAAGCTCCCAAAGCATCGGAACCGTCGGGAATCACTTCCCCATTGCGGTCTTTGTTGTTCTTGTCTACCTTGGTCATGATATTCACCTCGATAGAACCCGGAGTAACATGACGCCGCAGAAAATCCTCCAGCTCGGCTTTGGCTTCTCCATGAGCTTTTAAAAACTGGTGATATTTTTCTTTTAGGCCGCTCTCCTCGGGAAGCATTTCAAAGTATTTGACGATCTCAGAACCGGTCTCGAAGGCCGACTCCTTCAGTTTTTCCAGTTTATGGTTCACCGTGCGGTTCACCAGGTTCAGGTAATCTGTGATCCTTCTTACCCGGTAGTTTTCCTCATGTTTTTCAATAGGAATATAAGGTTCGTTGTTTTCCTGGTAATAATACTTCCGCATCATCTCTATTAAATTGTCTTCAATGATCGATAAGGCGGAATTTATTCCGTAGCAGGCGACCTTAACCGGGGAATCTATGGTAAAGGAGATGCCCATCACAGGGATATGGAAGTTATGGGGTGATAGGGTATACATATTATCAGCTTTTGGTTTGGCAAAACCCCAAAGATGCATAAGCTATAAGACCTGAAATATGACCCTAATCATGTTTTGGGTTAGACGTGAGATTTCAGACTTGAGATGTGACATACTAGAAATGAGAATTGAGGATGTGAGACCTTATACCTTCAACCATAAACATTAGTAGAGCACTCTAAACCTGATTGTGCCGTCAATGCCCTTCATTTCCCTGATCACCTCTTCATTGTAAGCTTTGTCAATATCGGTGATCACATATCCTATCTCCTCATTGGTCTTAAGGTACTGCCCCACAATATTACAATCATGGGCAGAAAGCACGTTGTTGATATGGGCTATTATCCCCGGCCTGTTTTGGTGAATATGGATCAGCCTGTGTGCATTTTCCAGGATAGGCAGCTGCAGGTTTGGGAAATCGACACTGTTGGTGGTACTTCCGGTATTGATATATTCAATGATCTTCCCGGGAACGAAATTCCCGATGTTCACCTGGGCCTCCTGGGTACTGCCCCCAATGTGCGGCGTAAGTATCAAATTAGGCAGACCCCTGAGCTCAGACTCAAAAGTTTCCTGGTTCGTCTTGGGTTCCTGCGGAAAGACATCTACTCCGGCACCCTTTATTTTTCCTGATTCAATATGTTTCTTCATCGCGCTGATATTTACCACATGACCACGGCTTAGATTCAGGAAAATGGCTCCGTCTTTCATGAGCTCGAATTCTTTTTCTCCTATCAGATCCTGGTTTTCTTTTCGGCCATCCACATGAAGGCTCACAATATCAGATCTCTTCAGCAATTCCTGAAGGCTATTGCATTTAGTCGCATTCCCCAGCGCAAGTTTTTCCATGA
Organism: uncultured Flavobacteriaceae bacterium; assembly: GCA_964572365.1. Lineage (GTDB taxonomy): Bacteria > Bacteroidota > Bacteroidia > Flavobacteriales > Flavobacteriaceae > Salinimicrobium. The sequence continues at coordinate 21,481 of CAZNFK010000018.1, forward strand.
GATCGTAATAATATACATCAAGGCCGATCGCTTCAGCAACTACCGATAGCTGCGCGCCGATATTGCCATAGCCCACGATCCCCAGTTTTTTTCCCCTGATCTCGTTACTTCCGGAAGCTGATTTGTTCCAAACACCCTGGTGCATTTCTGAGATCCTGTCGGGCAGGCCGCGCATCAGGAAAATGATCTCTCCAATGGCCAGTTCCACTACAGATCTGGTATTGCTGAAAGGGGCATTAAAAACGGCTATTCCCTTCTTCACACATTCCTCCAGGTCGATCTGGTTGGTCCCTATGCAGAAGGCTCCCACAGCGATAAGCCGGTTCGCATTCTCCAGCACTTTTTTAGTTAAACGAGTCTTTGATCGAATTCCTAAAACCGAAACATCTTTGATCATCTCGCTTAGTTCGTCTTCATCCATAGCCCCTGAATAGGTGGACACGTTGTACCCTTCGTTTTTCAGGATCTTTTCTGCGTCTTCATGAATGTTTTCCAGGAGCAGCACCTTGATCCTGTTCTTAGGGTATGAGATGGCTTTATTCATCTTATGCAGGTACAGGAATTCATCCAGGCTGGGCGTGATATGATCGGCTTTATCAAGAACGTTATCCCGTTCCACGTTTTCGGTAAAGGCGTAAAACTTGTTGGCGAGTCCTGCCGCTTTTATCTCGTAATCTGTATACCCATCTCCAATCACGTAAACGTCACCCTGAAGATCAAGTGTTTTCAGCATTTCTACCTTTCCGTTGTTAGAAGAAAGCACATTATCCTCATCAAAGCCTATGATCTTCCCCTCCCGGTCATACTTAAAGGTGTTAGCGAATACATGCTCTGCCTTTACCCCCAGTTCGGTGACAATAGGCACAATGAATTCCTTAAAGCCATTTGAAATAATGTAGATATTCTCATGGTACTCATCAAAAAATTCCTTGTTACGAATAAAGGAGGTGGAAACTTTACTTTTTAGCCGATCTACCAGCTGCGGCAGATGGCTTTCTTTCGCGTTCAGCAGAGCCAGTCGTTTTTCCAGGGACTCCCTAAAAGAAAGGTTTCCGGCCATTCCGCTGTTGGTGAGATCTTCAAGTTCTCTTAGCCGTTCCTCTTTTTGTGCATCCCCGGCCAATGATATCTCACCCAAAACATCAAGGGCTTCTACCTGGGTGAAAGTGCTGTCAAAATCGATTACGAAGTGTCGGTTATTTTTCATTTTCGGAGGACTTTAGCTGCTGTTGTTTTCTCCAAAACTAAAGGAATAAAACAGATTTTCGGAAGTTTTAGAACGGAAAAAATATCCCGTTATTAAATTCTCACTCGCAAAGGATTTAAAAGAAATTCCTTCAAAAAAATCAGTGTTAAAAAAAGAATTTTTGAATAATAGATTCTTAATAAGTCTTTATTGCTGAAGATAACCAAGACTTACCGGAAAATGGGATCACCTGCAAAGTTTGTGACTTTATGAGCAGAATTCTCCTGAACTTTCCCCTCCCCTGAAATTATGGTTTCAGAAATAATGTTCTCCAGGTTGTCATACTCCACTATACGTTTCCATTTGCTGTCGCTGTACCTGTAATGCTCTGTTTTTCTTAAGGTTTTATCTGTGCGGTAACGATACACATCTGTGAGTACATCCTCGGCCGAATAATGGGTAACAACCCGGTATTCTCCATTGTTGGTATAGGCATAGGTGGTCGTTCCCAATTGATCTTCTTCACCACCTTTAGAAGAACCTTGCATTCCGGAATAATAAATTTTGTCTGTTTTTAGTCCGAATTTGTCATAAATGATCTTCTCCCTAAATAAAAATTCCCCTGCTTCATTATAATGCAACACCTCATTAATATTGTGCTGCGCATCCCTGTTTTGAACCACAATTCTAGATAGAAAGCTACCATCAGCTGCAAAGGCAGTGATGCTTTCAATATGGTGATTTGGAGAATAGGTGAGTTTATAAAATATCTCTTCGGAAACCGCTCCTTTTCTGAAGTGTTTCTGCATAAATTGGGTAGGAAGACCTTCGGTGTTAAACGCAGTATATTCATTTTGCATGACCATACGAAAGGGTCTTTTATCATACAACGAGGAAGTGAGTAACCTCCCGTTTTCTCCCTTCCGGTGGATCCAATGCACGGCGTCATGTGAAAGCTCAAGCCAGGTTTCTATAGCCGGAAGGAAATTTGCCATCGTATGGTCCACGGGCACATAAACTTTTCCAAAAGTTTGGTTAAGGTGGATAGCGGCATTCTCTGAATACACAGGTTTTAAATTGGCATCGGTTTTTTGAATGATCTCCGCCAGGATCTCTCCAAGGGTGTGGATCTCCATATTTGAGAAGTTAATTGGCTTAGACCCTGCAGCCATAGCAACTTCATTCGTAATCTTTATTCCGTTAGATGGATTTCGATCATGATCAAGGGATTGCAGGAAAGATGCCAGGTTCTTTACTTCTAAAGAGGAGAGGGTGGCATGGGGATTTGAAGCAATGGAAACCGGAGACATTTCGGCAGCAGCTGTTCCACTGCCTAAATAGATTTCTCCAAGGTAAAAGGAAATTGTTTCCCCTTCCAAAAATAGAAATTCACCTGCAACATCTGTTTTCCCTATTTGGGTCTCGGTTTCATAAGTCAGGCCGCTCACTCTGGAATCAAGAAAAACACCAACCATCAATTTCCCGTTGCCGTCATTAACCGGGTCAGATATGGAATGCTCATCGCTACAACCGAAAAGAAGAGACAGGAGACCCCCCAATAAGAAATTCCGGAACAAATTCATTGCTCAATAATTTTGATCGAAAAAATAATGGGGGCCTGTAGGGAAGGATATTAATTTATAAAATTTTGCACTTAATTCGGCTTTTATCCTACATTTTTATTTTTACTGTAAGAAAAATGATCTCTAAACAACAAATATTTTGTTTACAGAGAATAACCTTCCATTCAAAATAAATCGGTTTTTCCCATCGCGTAACCGAGTAGTACCAGGAAAAGGTATAGAAGAACAGAGAAGAAATTCACCAGAATGGCAAGTTGATTGTTTTTAAAATTGATCCTGTTGAGCAGAAAATACAGGACTCCGCCCACTGCACCGGCAAAAGGTACGAGAAGGTAGGGTAAGAATTCCTCTTTATATTCCCCGGAAAAAGGATCGTCCAGTAAGAAAACATCGATTGCCAAAATAAAGAATGCAAGGAATGCTCCTATCAAAGCGCTTTTCGTAGATTGGGAATCATTAACCGACAATTTGAAATTTTCTTATTAGTTGTTTTCCTGAAGTTTACTTCCTGAAAAATTACGAATTTATTACAAGAATCAAAAGCTAATTGAAAATC
>CAZNFK010000018.1:24905-26637 GCA_964572365.1 uncultured Flavobacteriaceae bacterium
GAGTACCGAGCGCCGCATGCATGGCGGGAAGATCATCTACCTCTATATGTTCATCTTCCTTCATAAAATTATCGTGGTAATAGAGCGTAAGAGTTGGACATTTAACCCGGGAAAATGTCTTTTTTGTCATGGATGTGGACACCAACACCTGTAGGTCTACAAGTGCCCGGGAAGGATAGATAGTATCCCAGTATTGAGCAGCCTGTTGCTCTTCATGCTCTATCTTTTTGTCGGCTCCCAGGGAGACCAGGTGAGCCAGTTCATAACCCCATGGTGAATTAAGGAGAAATGCACCATCCATATCATCTTCTATATTTGGAGACAAATTGATGAGGGCATAAACAGCTTCGGGATAAGTAGCCGCGAGTTTTAAGGCCAGGGTTCCGCCGGTTGAGGTGCTCATGATGATCACTTTCTTCCCTAATCTCTTACCTATCTGAAGAGCCTCTTTAGCCGAATTCCAGGCCGCATCGGCTGAAAAATTCTGGAGCGAAGCCGGTGGTTTTAATCCGTGGCCGGCCCATCGTGCTAAAAAAAGATTTGCCTCCAAAGTGTCGGCTATGTGAACATTCACAGGATACCCGTCACGATAACTTCCCGCGAAACCGTGGAGATAAACCACGCTGAATTCGGTTTTTTCAGGAGTTCCAGTTTGCCAAATGATCCTTGCCCTATTGTCCTTTCTTACCGGTTGCGCTGCTTCTTTTTTAAACACATATTCTTCCAGCTCTTTAAGATCCTTAGGTACCGGGGGAAGAGTGGTATTATACACAGGATCAGGAATTCGTGGTCCAGAGAAGAAGGTGATCAACAGGATTAAAAACAATAAAATTAAGAACCAGTATCTTTTTTTCATTTAAAGCTTATTCGACAAGGTCTATTTTCTTACGGTAAAAGTAGGGAGGACCCTTTTATTTTTCCTTAAATTTATAAGAAGATTCTTTTTCAAGCTAAGTAAAATGGGGCGATTACATTTATTCGAGTTTGAAGACCTGCGGTGGTTCCCTGATTTTCTGCGGAATTATGAAACAGATTTTCTGAGATTCCTCTCAAGCAAGACAGGAATGTTCAACCCTGCCATTCCTGTCATTAACCGGGGGTTAAAAAGCAGCTCCACAGATGTCATTATCGAACTTGGTTCAGGGGGTGGCGGTCCCATCCTGAGTCTGTTGCCAAAACTTCTGAAGAAACATCCCCGCCTAAAAATTTATTTGACCGATCTCTACCCCAATATATCGGCCTTTGAAATGCTGAAGGAGAAGTCAGATTCCATAAACTACATTAAAAGTCCCATAGATATCAGGAAAATTCCCGGAAATCTTTCCGGACTTAGAACACTTTTTTTGATCTTCCATCATTTTACACCCGAGGAGGCCCGGGAAATACTTAAGGAAGCCGTAAGCGGCAGGAAACCTATTGCCATCTTTGAAGGCCAGGAAAGAAGCATTCCCAGCATCATCGCCATGCTACTTTCCCCGCTAACCGTTCTTCTCACCACCCCTTTCATAGGGCCTTTCAAGATTGGGAGGTTTCTTTTCACCTATTTTATCCCAATCGTTCCTTTGGTCATCATGTGGGATGGAATGGTCTCTTCCCTGCGCACTTACTCCATTAGAGAAATGCGGGAAATGATTTCTGAAGTTGACACTAACGGAGAATTTAAATGGGAAATTGGCAGAAAAAGATCGGGTCCCGGGGTCATGCTCTATTTGCTGGGAATCCCTGCTCATAC
>CAZNFK010000018.1:26737-30974 GCA_964572365.1 uncultured Flavobacteriaceae bacterium
AAGACGGTAATCAGGGAATTCCCCTACCTAATTTCAGGATAAAATAGAACTGAAAAGTGATTTTTTTTATTACCTTATATGCTTCATTTCCCACTCAATATCAATCATTTAGACAAAATCTTAAACTAACCCATTATGAGTACTCCAACCATGAATTTTAATGTAGACAAGGAAAGTAATAAGATCCAGGTAATCAGAGAATTTGCGGCCCCCGTTTCACGGGTTTGGAAGGCCTGGACACAACCAGAACTCCTGGACCAGTGGTGGGCGCCAAAACCCTGGACGGCCAACACCAAAGAAATGGATTTTAGGGAAGGCGGAAAATGGTTATATGCCATGGAGGGTCCTAACGGAGAAAAACATTGGGCCCGTACCGATTTTCAGTCGGTAAAGACCCTGGTCAGTTTCATAGGCCTTGATGCATTTATCGATGAAAAAGGAAATAAAAATACCGGGCTTCCGGAATCCACGTGGAAAGTGGAATTCGACGAAAGTTCAATCACAACCACCCTGGTCTCGGTAGAAATAGAATACGACAGCAGTGAAGATCTGGAAAAGATCCTGGAAATGGGATTTATTGAAGGGTTTTCCGCAGCACTGCAAAACCTTGATGAACTTCTGGCAGAACAGGAAAAAGGTTAGTTTATCTGGTTGTTCTCATCTTTCCTGCCCGATTTTTTCAATACTGTAGCCATGGAACCCAAAAAGGAAAATGTAAAACTCATTTTTGATACATATGCACAGAGCTATCAGGAAAAATTTATGAATGTGGACCGTTACAGTGAATCACTGGAGTCCTTATCCGGTTTTTTAAAGGAAAAAGACTCGGTCCTGGACATTGGTTGCGGACCCGGAAATATTTCTCGATATTTGCTAGAGAAACACCCGAACCTGCAACTTTTAGGAATCGATCTCTCTCCCAACATGATAGAATTGGCCGGAAGAAATAACCCTTCCGCGAATTTTCAGGTTTTGGATTGCAGGAACATAGAATTACTTTCAGATAGTTTCGATGTGATCGTATGCGGATTCTGCCTCCCCTATCTCTCTCAAAAAGAAGTCAGAAGCTTAATAAGAAAGGTCTCCGCCCTTTTAAAACCTTTCGGTTTTTTCTACCTCAGTACTATGGAATCTAAAAAGTACCGGTGGCAATGGATAGGTCCCAGTGAAGGTGGAAGTCAAAAGTTGAAGACCTATTTTCATACCTGTGCCTACCTCCAGGAATTATTACGGGAACAGGGTTTTACCATAAAAATGACCCAACGCCTGGAGCCGCCGGAAAAGAAAGTTGTTAGTTTTACAGATCTTATTATCATTTCTCAGCTTCAAGGGAATCAATGATCCCACCTAAAAATGTATCCACATCAAATTCAGGATGTTCCTTTAATCCGAATCTCACCACCACGAGATCTTTTGAGGGAATAATAAAAACATGCTGGCCCTGGAAACCGTTTGCCGAAAAAAGGTCCCTGGGAACATTGGGATATATGCCACCGGCATTGAGCCAGAAGTGAGCTCCATATTGACCGTCAGATCCCGGCGTAGGTTGGGTGGTATACTCAACCCAGGAAGGTTCCAGCACCTCTTTTCCATTCCATTCCCCTTTATTAAGATATAACAAACCGAATCTGGCCCAGTCCCGCGGAGTGGCCCATGCGTAGGAAGAACCCACATAATTGCCGGCAAGATCGATTTCCACTACCATAGAATGCATTCCTATTTTATCAATGAGCTCTGTATACCAAAAATCGAGATATTCCTGGTGCGTATCAAATTGCTCGCGAATAAAGCCAGATAACAAATTGGTCGTGCCCGAAGAATAATTCCAGGAAGAGCCCGGCTCACCGACCAGGGTTTTACCCAACTGCACCTTGCTCATATCCTCACTCAAAAACAGCATTTTGGTCACATCAGAAATTTTCGTGTAATCTTCTTCCCAGGCCAGGCCACTGTTCATGTGCAGCAGGTTGTTAAGGGTAATAGCAGATCTTTCATCATCATTCCACTCCTCAAAAAGATGATCCTGCTCCAGGGACACTTTGCCCTGTCTTTTTAAAACTCCCAGCACGGCGTTGGTAATGCTCTTGGTCATTGACCACCCCAGCAGCTTCGTGTCTTCATCGAATCCTTCGGAATATCTTTCAGCTACCAGGTGATCCTTATATAAAACAACAACCGCACGGGTGAGATTCCGCGGAGCAAAGGCTGAATCCAGCGCTATTTCGAGCCGGTCGTGATCCACTTCAGCAAAGGCAGTATCAATGGGGTTTCCATGACCAAAAGGATACGGAAGTACGATCTTATTTTGGCTGCGGTTCGGGGTGCGTGCCGCTTTTTCTTCGTTTTCGTCATCTTCGGGAACAAGGGTGCAACCAATGCCCGGAATGAAGACCGCGGTGCGTTCCTTTAAGCCGAAAACGTCAGAAGTTGCCAATTTTTCCGCAGTATTCACTTCACTTTGCGCCATAGATACGGGTTCAAATCCATTGTCGGTCGCCGCGATGGCTTCAGGGTTCCTTTCAGAAATAAAAGCGCAGGAACACATATTTTTTGCTGCAAAACCGGTAATGAGGTTCAAACGGGGATAATACAAAACGCCAACTGCCATAATTGCCAGCACGATGAGCAGGAGGCTGATCTTAAAAATTTTATTCATACCAACAAAAACGAGTTGGTATAAAGATAGCAGTTCACAGTCATTTTGATAGCAACCGGAAAAGAAAAAGCATTTACTGTAACAAATAGCAAATGGGATTGTCTCTTTTTTGTAATTTCCTTTCGCATTCAGCGGAAAAAAACCAACCAGATGACAAAAAGACCTTTTCTGACTATTTTATTTTTTCTTCTTTCCATGTCTTTGTTACAGGCTCAAACGACATCTGAAAAGATCCTCTACCAGGAGATCATGAAGATGGACAGCCTTCTCTTTGAGGAAGGTTTCAACAAATGCAATTTTGAGGCGCTGAACAGGATCACGGCAGAAGATCTCGAATTTTACCACGACCAGGGTGGGATCACACTGGGCAAAGCCGATTTTCTGGAAACCACCAGGAAAAACATTTGTTCCGTAAATTACAAACCTGTTCGAAAACTGGATAAAGAGAGCCTGAACATCTATCCTCTAAAGAGCAACGGCAAGATCTACGGTGCCATCCAGTCGGCCGTCCATGAATTTTTCGCGAAGGAAGAAGGCAAAGAACCCTATTTAACCAGCACCGCGAAATTTACTCATCTATGGCTGAAAAAGGATGATGAATGGCTGCTGAAACGCGTTTTAAGCTACGATCATCGAGGTCCCGAAGAATCTTCCCAAAAAAGCATTTTTGAAGATCGATCGCGGGTCGAGGCCTGGCTGCAGGAAAATAAAGTGCCCGCACTGGGGCTGGCGGTGTTGAAGGATTTCAGGCTGAAAGAGGTAAAAGTTTACGGCAACCTTGAAAATGGTATCCCGGCTCCCTATAAAACCATATTCAATGTGGCTTCCCTCACCAAACCTATTGTTAGCATGCTCACCCTGAAGCTGATCGATAACGGTGACTGGCAACTGGATGCACCAATTCATCCTTACTGGACAGACCCTGAGGTAAAGGACGACCCCAACAGCAAACTATTGACCACCCGCCACATCCTTTCCCACCAGAGCGGCTTTAAAAACTGGCGATGGCAGAACGAATCGGGAAAATTGGAATTTGATTTCAAGCCCGGTGAAGGCTACAACTATTCGGGCGAAGGTTTTGAATATCTCAAAAAAGCTTTGGAAAACAAATTTGGAAAGCCTCTCGAAGTTCTTGCAGATTCCCTTCTTTTCAAACCTTTAGGAATGACCGACACGAAATTCACCTGGAATGATTCGGTAGAAGAAAAAAGGTTTGCCAAATGGCATAATTCCGAAGGAGAGAACGAGTACACAGATCACATCCACACTTCGGCCAGCGCGGCAGATAACCTGCTCACCACGGTGGAGGATTATGGAAAGTTCGCGGAATACATATTGAACGGCGGCGGCATTTCAAAAAAATTGTTTCACGAAATGATTACGAACCAGCTTCCGGAAGACAGCGGGATTGCCATGGGATTAGGCTGGGAAAAGCTGCCAAGTTTAAAAGGAAAAGAATATGCCCTTTTACACACCGGCGGGGACCAGGGGGTGTTTACCCTTATAGTATTGCTTCCCGAAACAGGAGAAGGCGTGGTGCTATTCACCAACGGAGATAACGGGAACAAACTGTCCTTTAAG
>CAZNFK010000019.1:0-30124 GCA_964572365.1 uncultured Flavobacteriaceae bacterium
GGCGGATTCTTTGATGCCGAAACTTACCTACAGGAGGTAAGGAAGTGCGGCGGAATTGTGCATGCTCCCTGTATCAACAAGAGCGATCACCCTCACATGATCTATGGAAAACATATCTACCTGGGCCTGGGAATGATCAAAGGACTTGAGATTAAGATCATACAAAGAATCATTGAGAACAGGCAATTCTTTGGACCGTTCGCCTCTTTTGATGATTTTATAGACCGGGTGAGAATTTCCCTGGAGCAGTTAAGTTTGTTGTTGAAGGTCAATGCCTTCAGGTTTACGGGCTTAGATAAGCACCACCTGCTCTGGAAAGCACATTTCAAGCTACAAAAAAGCAAACATGCCTCCTGTCAGCACTTGCTTTTTCGGCCCAAACATAAGGATTTTGAACTTCCGCAATTTTCATATTCGGCACTGGTAGAGGCTTATGATCAAATAGCCTTGCTTGGTTTTCCGCTTCAGGGCCATTTTGCTTTGCTGAAGGAGCCATTAAAAAATTCAGTAGGAGTGAAAGACCTTCAGGAGAACATCGGAAAGGAAATTGAGATCTACGGAAATCTTATTACGGTCAAAAAAGTTTCTACGGGGAACAATAAGCTCATGAGCTTTGCCACTTTTTTTGATGCAGAGGGAGAGGTCTTTGATACTGTGCAGTTTCCTGCAGCGGCCGAAAGATATCCGCTTTATACCAAAGGCATCTACCTGTGTGGGGGCACGGTAGTAGAGGAGCTGGGATATCTTTCAATTGATGTGAAATGGCTGCATAAACAGGAAGTTTTGGGAGATCCCCGGCTTTTGGAGAGGAAAAGAGTCAATAAATGATCCTTTTTCGGAGCCTCAAAAAGAACTGCTTCCGGCTCAAAAAAACACCAAAATGAGGAAAACCGTAATTTTTACAGAAAGAGATGGGTTATCTTTGATTTGAAAAAATTAAAAAAGGATTCATTCCCCTATGTATCATTAATATGTTTAAGAAGGTATTAATAGCAGAAGACATGGACAGTATCAACCACGCGGTAGCAAGTGTGTTGAGAGAGTTCAATATTAAAAAAGTGGAGCACGCTCAGTATTGCGATAAAGCCTGGCTTTTGTCAAAGAAGGCCATGATGGAGGAAGAGCCGTTTGACCTGTTGATCTGCGATCTTTCCTTTAAAAAAGATCATAGAAATGAAAAGATCACTTCTGGCAGGGAATTGATCGCCCTTTTAAAACACGAGAACCCCAACCTCAAGATAGTTGTAAACAGTATTGAAGACCATCCCCAAACCGTGAAAACCCTTTGGGATTCCGGGAACATTGAAGGCTATGTTTGCAAGGACCGCAACGGGATGAAAGATCTTAAGGAAGCCATCATCAAAGTCTCCAATGGTGAAAAATATAATTCGGCGGGAATCGAGCAGGCGCTCAATCAGGATAACCTGCTTATGTTAAGTGATTTTGAGATCAACATCCTCAATTACATTTCCCACGGATTCACCCAGGATGAGATCCAGGACAAATTAAAGGAAAAGCGCATTTCCCCAAACAGTAAAAGCGCGATAGAAAAACGCCTGAAGGAATTGAGGGACCAGTTCAATGCCCGCACCACTCCTCACCTCATAGGAATAGTAAAAGATCTAAATTTAATATAGTAAAGACCGCTTCAATCACATGATTCATATCTGGAATGTAGGGTACCAGAAAAGATGACGGTGTTGGAGCGGTTATTTTAAACTTCTACCTAATCAGGGTGAACTGCCATGATCTTGAATTCAATCACCTCTATCCTGAAGTAAAAGGCCAGAGATTTTAAAAATCAAAAGATCCTTTCGATCTCATCAGCAAAGTTCCCATTCACTACTTCAAAATCCCCGCTCACATCTTTTTAGTTCAAAAAGGGCATTGTCTCTATTAATTTTATTCCTGTAAAATATTTTATATCAGTTGTGTACAGGCTGTGAAAAGGAATAAATAACTCTAAAATTTTGTGCTATGAAAACTTTAATAATTTGTTTGGTACTTGCATTAGTCGCAGGCGTGAGCCGGGCCCAAAAGATTACAGAACTTAAAGAGGCTAAGGTAGGTTTTGCCCCTCTTTCTTCGGAAGTTGTTCGTGACGGGAACAGTTACGCTTTTAACGTGAAGGAATCGTATGCGGGGGAATTTGAAGCCAATCCAATAGCCTTTATGGAAGCCTATTTTGATATTCAGAATTTTATCGAGGAGGTTAAACATGAAAACTATGACAGTTACCAGGTAACCTTCAGCAGTAAAAAAGGACAGTTAAAAGCCGATTTTGACAAGGAAGGAAACCTTGAAGCTACTTCAGAAAGGTTCAAGAACATCCTCTTGCCCGCCAGCCTGCGTGAGCAGCTTTACAGAGACCATAAAGGCTGGGCCATGGTGAAGAACGTGAGGGTTAGCAGGGGAGAGAACGGCCTTGTCGACACCGAGTTCTACCGTATCAAGCTAAGGAACGGCGATAAAAGCAAAACTTTAAAGATCGATGGTATGGCTGCGGAAAGGAATGAAGTGGCGAGCAATTAATGCCATGAGGAACTGGATGAATGGCCGCCGGGAAATTATCCGGTGGCCATACCTTCAGAAGCTGAAGCTAATGCTATAAAAATGAGCAAATTAATCTTAACTTGTATAGGATTAATTTGTGATCTATGAAAGCACTGGTGATTGATGATGAAGAACTGGCCCGTCGCCGCATTGTTAACCTGCTGGAAGAGGTGCCCGAAATAGAAGTTTTGGGCGAATGTTCAAACGGGAAAACGGCCATTAAAGAGATCAATGCCAAGAAGCCTGATCTCATTTTTCTGGATATAAGCATGAAAGACATGAACGGCTTCGAGGTGCTTCAAAAAGTAGAGACTTCTCCAAAACCTATTGTGATCTTTGTAACAGCATATGACAATTATGCCAGCAGGGCGTTTGATGTAGATGCATTCGATTTTCTTTTAAAGCCGTTCAAAGATCAGCGGTTTTTTAAGACCATTAACAAGGTGCTCAACATAAGCAGGAAAGAGGCCGATGTCAATTTTGAAAAAAGAATAAAGGAATTGTTCCTTATTTATTCAAAAGAAGCGAAAAAATCCACGTCACCGGTGAAGATCCCGGTAAAGCAGGGAAATAAGACCCTTTTTATAGATCCTGCAAATATTTTATATATCCTGGCTTCGGGGTATTATGCAGAGATTTACACTGCAAACAAGAAATGTGTGCTTCGGGAATCTTTAGGAAACCTGATGGAAATTCTGGATAATGAACTTTTCTTCCGGATCCATAGGTCTGCCATAGTGAACGTGAACTATGTTAAGGAATTAGTGCATTCAGAATATTCAGAAGTAGATGTAAGGATGGCCGATGATAAATTGTTGCACATCAGCAAATCGAACAAGAAGGATTTTTTAAATAAAATGGGTGTTTAAAATGCGATTTTCTGCCCTTAAGAAATATATAGATCTCAAGCTGATCTTGCTGTTGGCGGGTTTCTATGCCCTGTTTGACCTGGTCTTTATTGCCAGGTATGCTTATATGCGGGCAAACTTTCCACGAGAGGTCATGGAGCCCTGGTTTGACTTCCTGGTGTTCAATATTCTTATCGACTTTTTGGTGGTGGTAACCTATATGACATTTATTGCCATTAGTACCAAGCGGTTTCTTTATAAGAATTATTCGTGGGTAAAGATCATTATCATTCATACTGTTTTTTCCATTTTGATAGGTTTGATCATCAGGCTTATTTTTGACCTGTTCAGCATAATTTCAGGTCAGATCCCACTTGCTGAATACCAGTTAGCTGAAAGTTTGCACCGTTTCATGTTCGTGATCCATCTCAACTTTCTTATTTACTTTGCCATGGTATTCATTATCTACACCTACTACTACGTGAAACAAGTTAAGGAAGCCGAAAAGCAACGGGGCATGTTAGAGACCCAGCTGGTTAACACCCGTATGAAGATGCTTTCTTCTCAACTGCAGCCGCATTTTCTTTTCAATACGCTAAACAGCATTGCGGTACTGGCCGATGTAGACAAGGAAAAGGCTAAAGATACCATTGCAGACCTGAGTGATTTCTTGCGGGAGATCCTGTACAGCAGGGACGATAATGAGATAACTTTAGAGAAGGAATTAAGGACGCTGGAGTATTATCTCAATATTCTGAATGTGCGCTTTTCAGATCATTTGACCATTGTAAGGGATATCGATGAAGGCCTCCTGCAAAAGAAAGTGCCGGCCCTGCTCTTGCAGCCCTTGATCGAAAACTCCATAAAACATGGATATTCATACGATCATACAGATCTTAAGATCATCATTTCGGTCAAGGCAAAAGAACCCTGGCTAGTCATTAAAGTATCCAACGACGGGAAGGCCATAGCTTCAAAACATGAGGAACTGCTTGAAAACGGGGTGGGGTTGGCCAATATTAATGACCGGCTTCGAAACCTGTATCACCATGATTACTTTTTTGAGATAAGCAATACATTAGAAGGTGAGGGAGGAGTCGAAACCATTATTAAAATTCCACTGCATTAAGGCAGCCAGGGATCATTCTTCAACAATGATCAACTCCGGTTTTTCTAATACCCCGGCTTCTTCCATCACCTCCTTCAGCTCGGGATCTTTCAGCATGTTCTGTACTCCTGTGGGGTCATTGCTTTCAAAGATCATATAGACCCTATTCGGTTCTTCGGTATCCCGGCCACAAATGATCTCCTTTAAGCCAGCCTGTTGACGTCTTTTTACGTCCTTGTCGTAATAAGGTTTCCACTTTTTGTAGTTCTCCACCTTGTGTTTTAAAATGATGACAGCCATAATACAATGATTAATGTTATTAAATCTATTAGGGGGAGTGTTGTTGGGAGTGATTGAAAGTTCTCTACCTCAATTTACGGAATAATCCTTAAAAAGAGGTTATCTGTTTTATTTTCAGAAAATTATTTTTCTATATCACCAAAAGGGCAGTTACGAAGATCACACTGCCTGTGACAAGTAGAATAAGGGTATAGGGTAGGATCTCCCGGGCTTTCAATTTTGTGATAGCCAGTAAGGGAAGCGCCCAAAAAGGTTGAAGCATGTTAGTGATCTGGTCTCCATAAGCAAAGGCCATGATCGCTTTATTGAGCGGCACCCCCAGTTGTACGGCGCTTTCAAGAACCACCGGTCCCTGTATGGCCCATTGCCCGCCACCGCTGGGTACAAAAATATTTACCAGCCCGGCACTGAAAAAGGTATAAACCGGAAGGCTTAGATCTGTCGCTATGCTTGAAAAGAAAACGGCTATTTCATTGACCATTCCCGTTTCGCGCATGATCCCCATGATCCCGAAATATAGCGGAAATTGAATAAGAATGGCGGCTGCTCCAACAATAGCTTCATCAAGGGCATTGAGAAAAGACACAAAAGACCCGTGCATGAGAATACACAAAGCCAGCATGAGGAAGTTAAGCATATTAGGGGTGAGATTGGCTGTCAAAATATTTTCCCGGTAACTAATGAAGAAAGCTGCCAGTAATAAGGTGCCAAAAATCAAATTAAGCCATCGCGAATGGTCGAGCCGTTCGGCCCCTTCTATAATTTTTTTACTCAAAACCCTTTTTTCAGCAGGCAGATCCACTTTTTTAGTAGGTGCTATCCTGGAAACTAAATAAAGAACCCCGGGAACAACCAGCAGCAGAATTCCGAATAACAGCAGGTTCCAGGAGGAAAAAATCGTGGTTTCGGTTGGAATGTAAGAAGGCAATTGTGCCAGCAGAGCAGCATCTTCGGATCCCGGAAAAAGGCTGGCAAGGTGTCCTTCTTCCGCAGCTTTCAGCGGAGCGCTACCGCTCATGCCGCCATGCCATACCATAAGCCCTACATAACCGGCTGCCCCGATAAGCGGATAATTGATCTTGAAACCTCTTTCCTTTGCAGCTTCTGCTACTTTCCTGGCCATGATCGCCCCAAAAATGAGGCCCAGGCCCCAGTTGAAAAAGGCTACCAACATGGTAGATGCTGCGACCATGATCACTGCACTCGTATTTCCCTGTACTACAGCAGTTAATTTTGTGGTAAGCCGGGAAACGGGTTTGCTCAGCACCAGCACGTGCCCCAAAACGAGGATGAGCATCATTTGGACGGCAAACACCAGGAGGGCGGGATCCCACATTCCAAATTGCCATGAAGAGAGGATCTTCGCGGCTCCTTCCGGGGACTGGTTCCCTGTGAACAGAAAGGCCAGTGCCATTGTGAACAGCGTAAGCAGCACAGCAAGGGTAAAAGGCGCGGGAATAAATTTTTTAAATCCTTTTTCTATAAGAAGAGCAGCATTCATAGAATTTGTATGGAAATTTTGTCACCATAAATTCCGACAGCTTTTCCCATTAATCTAGAGGCATTTCAAAGGTGAAACTGGTTTCTTCTTCAGAGGAATCTACTTTGATGGTCCCGTTATGTGCACGAGCAATTTCCGAAGCAATAAAAAGGCCTAATCCCAATCCTTTCTTTCCTGAAGTTACATCTTCCCGGTAAAAGGGTTGAAAAAGATGTTTCACAGCCGATTCGGGAATCTGGTCCCCTGAATTTCGCACAGCAAGAACGAATTTATCTGTTTGGGTATAAGCATTGATCTTTATGGAATTGCCAATGGTACCGTGAGAATCTGCATTGCTTAAAAGATTGGAAAACATCTGGCCTATCCTTTCTTTGTCGCAATTCACTTCTTCTTCGATCTGCATGCTTATCTCAAGATCTCGTTGGGGTGAATTGATGCGCAATTCCTTGATGATCTCTTCCAGGGATTCCTTCAGTTCCCCATTTTGCGGCCTGCGGTTCAAGATGATTCCTTCCCCAAGTCGGCCTCTGGCAAAATCGAGCATGTTCTCAATAAGCCTGTCCATTCTGTAGGTGGTAGCTTTTATCATTTCTGAATACTTCCGGCTCATATCGTCCTTGGCCAGCTTCATCAAAATGTCGGCACTCATGCGGGTAGAAGCTAAAGGATTGCGCAGATCATGTCCCAGGATGGCAATGAATTGTTCCCGCAGTTCTGAAACTCTTTTTTGATCTTCAATCTTTTTAGAAGCCAGGTGCATTTCTTCAACCGCATTTAAATGGAAGGAGATGAGATCGGCAAAAAGACGGAACATCCCGATAATTTCGGAAGTTTTTACTTTTGCCGGTTTGGAATCTATGGCGCAAAGCGTTCCAAAAAAGCTTCCGTCTTTTTTAAAGACAGGAACCGAAATATAACTCTGCAGTCCATATTTGGCGGGAGTATGATGATTGCAATAAATGGGATCATTATCAACATGATCTATTACAATAGGCTCTTCCAATTGTCTTACTTCATGACAAAGTGTAGTTTCCACGTCCAATTCGTCTCCGGGTTTGAGACCAAAAGAGATATCGTCTTTTACAGAACAGGTGATCCATTTTTCTTCGGTGACACGGGCAATGGCAGCAAAGCCCATTCCTGTGGAACTGCAAATGACATCGAGCAGTTGAGGGACGATGGGGATTTTATTAACTGCAGCTACATCTGCAGAAAAGTTCTGATTGTTATTAATGACAGTAAAGTTTTTAGGTCCGGATTCACCAAAGATAAATAAAAATATCTTTTGTGATTTTTATGCAGACATTCCGATCCAGGATTTTCTAATCGACCAATAGAAAAAGCAAATTCCTATCAAGTGAGGTCCATGCATGATTTTCTTACTTTTGAAAAAAGTATAAAAACAGCCATGAACGCAAATCCTCTTTTATTTTCGCCTTTACAGATTAGAAAAATTGAATTGAAGAACAGGATCGTAGTTTCTCCTATGTGTATGTACAGCAGTGAAGAGGGTTTTTCAAATAAGTGGCACCTGGTGCATTTGGGAACCCGGGCGGTTGGAGGAGCAGGGTTGATATTGACCGAAGCTACAGCCGTTTCTCCGGAAGGCCGTATAAGTCCCGATGATCTTGGGATCTGGAAGGATGAGCATATTACCGGCCTGGCAGAGATCGTCCAATTTCTGAAAGAGCAGGGGAGTGCCCCCGGCATCCAGCTGGCACATGCCGGAAGAAAAGCTTCCACCACCAGCCCCTGGAAGGGCGGAAAACTTTTACGGGAAGAGGAAGGAGGATGGCAAACAGTAGCACCTTCTGCCATTCCTTTTTTTGAAGGAAATCCGCAGCCTCTTGCACTCGATAAAAATGGCCTGGCAAAGGTGATAGAAGATTTTCGTGCTGCAGCAAAAAGGGCTCTCGCTGCAGGATTTGTAGTAGTGGAGATCCACGCTGCCCATGGGTATCTTTTGCATGAATTCCTTTCCCCGCTTAGCAATTCAAGAACCGATGAGTATGGCGGATCTTTTGAAAATCGGTGCAGGTTGTTGATCCAGGTGGTTACTGCAGTGCGGGAGGTGTGGCCGCAAGCCTTGCCGCTTTTTGTACGTATTTCGGCCACAGACTGGGTGGAAGGCGGTTGGAATGAAACCGAATCTGTACAATTAGCTCAGTTACTAAAGGAACGGGGCGTGGATCTTATAGATTGCTCTTCGGGAGGATTGGTGCCCCAGGCGAATATTCCTGCCAAAAAAGGATATCAGGTTGATTTCGCAAGAAAGATCAGATCTGAAGCAGATATCTTAACCGGTGCAGTTGGTTTGATAACCGATGCGGAACAAGCCGAAGATATTCTGCAGGATGGGCAGGCAGACCTTATTTTTCTTGGCCGGGAAGTATTGAGAAACCCGTATTTTCCTCTTGAAGCTGCAAGAAAATTAGGGGCAGATGTCCAATGGCCGCCCCAATATGAAAGAGCAGAAAGATAGTTGTTCTTTAAAGAATTATAGCGTCCACGATCGCTCCCACAACAGCCAGAATAATAGCCAGCCATAACGACGGCGCAAATCCGTGGGTTTTGAAATCTCTGCTGAATTTATCGGCTATCTCTATAATTATTGCGTAGGCTACAACCCTTGTGATAAATCCAAGCCCAAGGAAATAAAAGATCCCTAATGTGGCAATGTTCAGGATCAGGGTGAGGATCCAGCTCAGAAAAAAACTGAGGATCCCAATCAATAAGGCTACTATAAGAGCCGTTTTAAATCCTCGTAGCTCAACCTTTGGAAAAATACTGGCGGCTGCCAGCAAGACAAGGGAGTCAACCACAATATGGATCAGCCATTGAAGCATAGTTCTTCTTTTAAACTTTGGTTAGTGTTATTTTCTATTCGTCGGTATCACTAATATTTTTTGCTTTTTCCTTTAGCTCCTTCAGGTTGGTGGGATATGGATTTTCTTTTAATGTTTTTGCCACATGCACCATGTTATATACCAAGGTGTACAATGTCCTATTGGTGAAGAAATGCCGGTCTCCTTTGGCTTCAATATAAGCCGGTCCCGGTCCTGCTTTTCCCACATAGTAACTAAAGGCGTTAACCGGAATGGTGAAGCCGTGTTCAGAAAGATCGAAGAGAATGCTCGAGATCGCTTTTTTCGCCCCGTCTTCGTTTCCATCAACGAGAACTCCGGCGACTTTATTGAAAGTGGGATATTGGCCGTTCTTATCATTGGCTTCACTCCAGATCCCGTCAAAACGTTCGGCGACCAATTTGGCTACCGCACTACGGTCCCCCCGCCAAATGGGAGTAGCGATGATGAGAATATCACTTTCTTTCACATTTTGAAGAATGGAAGGCCAGGCATCCCCTTTTCCTTCATCTGAGGTATTTCCGAATTTAATGTCGTGATCTACCACGCGTATACTTTTTGTTTTCACATCCAGTTCATGGAAGATCTTTTCTGCATTAGCTATAAAAGCTTCGGTATTGGAAGTTTCAGGTGATTTTTTGAGGGTACAGTTTAAAAAAAGTGCTTTTAATGACATTTTTGATTGATTTGGTTAATATTTATCGAACAGACGTGGCTCCATCCTGCTGATGTTTCAGGTCAAGTTTGCCTTTAGGTTCTTTTGCGAGTTTTGACGGTACATCACCACCAACCGCGCCTTTGGCTACTGTAATTCCCCCATCAGCCGAATAGACAGCACCGGTAACGTAAGAAGCTTCATCTGAGGCCAGAAAAAGATACACATTCGCTATTTCTTCTGGGGTGCCGCGTCTTCCCATAGGTGTGGCCTGGATCAACTGTTTCTCCATGGTTTTATTGATCCCGCTGGTTTCCTTATGAGTCCATGCGGTGTCAATAGGCCCCGGTGCCACACAATTGGCGCGAATGCCGTTCTTTGCCTGTTCTACGGCCACTCCTTTCATAAAGGCATGCATGAATCCTTTGGTGCCGCCGTAAGGGGTAACATTCGCAATTCCTATTTTTCCGGCTTCAGAACCTGCAGAAACTATGCAGCCCCGGGTCTTTTTAAGCTCTGGAAGCGCATATTTGGTCATGAGAAAGGCAGTACGTATATTATTCTTCAGAAGATTGTCAAAGGATTCTACTGAATAGGATTCCAGGCTGTTCACCTCGGGATATACCCCAGCGTTATTGATAAGGATATCCAATCTTCCCCAGTTCTTGACAGCAGCCTCCACCGCTTCTTTGGCATTCTCTTCGGAAGAAATATCTGCAGAAAAACCAATGGCTACTCCCTTGTCGTTTTTTATGTCTTCAATTACAGCTTTCACAGGGTCCTGCTGCATTCCCACAACCAGAACTTTCGCTCCTTCCTTTGCAAAGAGCTTAGATATGGCTTCTCCAATTCCTGTAGCTCCACCTGTAACAATGGCAACTTTCTTTTCAAGACGATTCATAATGCTGATATTTTCTAGCTGAAATTCTCCAGAAGCAGAAAGCTTCAGGGATAACAACTCGTTTTTTTTATTCTCGTGAACCTGAAGTTACCTGCTTTTACAGGACTTTCAAAAGCGATTAAGAAAGAATTAGGGGTGCTTTCCTAAAAAATTAACGATTTGCTAATCTGCTGCCTTGTTGGGAGTTAAGGCTTTGCTAATCCTGCTGAAGTTCGATGGAAAATCCTTTATCTTGTAAGGAAGCACATGAAAAAAATTTTAATATGAGGTCAATTTGGAATGGTACCATTAGCTTCGGCCTGGTGTCGATCCCCATTAAAATGTATTCGGGCAGTGAGGAGAGGAATCTTGAGCTGGATATGCTGGACAAACGCGACCTTTCCCGCATAAGGTACAAAAGGGTCAATGAATCCACCGGTGAGGAGGTGGAGTGGAAAGATATTGTAAAGGGGTACAAGGAAGACGATTCTTATATTGTTCTTGAGAAGGAGGATTTTGACAAGGCGAACATGAAGAAATCCAAAACCATAGATATAGAGGAATTTATAAATGAGGAGGAAGTAGCCGATGTGCTTTTTAAAAAACCCTATTTCCTGGAGCCTCAAAAAGACGGGGAAAAATCATATAACCTTCTCAAAAATGCTTTAAAAGACACCGGAAAACTGGGTGTTGCTACCTTCGTGATGAGGGCAAAGGAGAACCTGAGCCTTATTGGAGTCTACAAAGATGCCCTGGTATTGCATGTCATTCGGTTTGCAGATGAAATTCGCGACCCGGCAGACCTGAAACTTCCTGACACCAAAGTTTCAAAAAAAGAGGTGGATATGGCCAAATCCCTTATCGAACAATATACAGCCGAATTTGATTTTGAGAAATATAAAGATATATACAACGAACAACTGCTGAAGATCATTAAGGCCAAAAAAGGGGGGAAGAAAACCAAAGTGGAAAAATTCGAGTCCAAACCCACACCTGCAAAAGATCTTATGGCACAATTGAAGGCCAGCCTGGATAAAAAGAAGAAGAAAAAGACAGCTTCATAGATGGGACTGGATGAATACAAACAAAAAAGGAACTTTTCTAAAACCCCTGAGCCGGAAGCCACTTATCACAAGAGCAAAGACCATTTGCGCTTCGTCATTCAGCGGCACCGGGCCAGCAGGTTGCATTATGACCTGCGGCTGGAAATGGAAGGGGTTTTAAAAAGTTGGGCTGTGCCCAAAGGCCCTTCTATGAATCCTGCAGACAAGCGCCTGGCTATAATGACAGAAGATCACCCCATCAAGTATCTCACTTTTCATGGCACTATTCCGAAAGGAAATTACGGCGCGGGAGAAATGAGCATCTGGGATGAAGGTACCTACGAGGCAGCGGGAGGCGGTACAGAAGAGGATCTTTTAAAACAGTTGAAAAAAGGAGACCTAAAGATCAAATTTTCGGGAACTAAAGTGCAGGGAACTTTTGCCCTGGTACATACAAAAAGGGGAGGAGAGAAAGATAATCAATGGTTATTGATAAAGAAAAAGGATGAATTTTCGACAGACCTGGAATATGATGCCGAGAATCTCAGTGAACATGCAGCTTCGGAAAAGGTGAAACACCTAAAAATAACCGAACTCATCAAGCCCATGCTGGCTACCAAAGCACCTGAGATCTTCAATAAAGCAAACTGGATCTACGAGCTAAAATGGGATGGCTATCGGGCTCTCGCCAATATTCAGGACGGGAAGGTGGATTTTTATTCCCGTAATGGAATTTCCTATAAAAATAAGTTTGCATCCCTTTACCAGCACTTAAAAACCATTCCGCATGATGTGATCCTTGACGGTGAAGTGGTAGTGCTGGATGAGGAGGGGAAACCGCAATTTCAGAAGTTACAGAACTACCAGAACGATCCTTCAGGCGAATTGCGATACTATGTTTTTGACCTCTTATTCCTGAATGGCCATAACATTATGCATTTACCCTTGTTGGAGCGAAAAAGCCTTATTCCGGAGGTGATCGAGGATATTCCGCAGGTGTATTATTGCGACCATGTGGAGAGTATGGGAAAAAGCTTTTTTGAACAGGCAATTGCATCGGGAATGGAGGGAGTGATCGCCAAAAAAGCCGATTCTGAATATGTCCCCGGCAGCCGAAGTGATAAATGGTTAAAGATAAAGGCATTTGAAGGACAGGAAGCGATCATTTGCGGGTATACCGATTCTGAAAGTGCGGCTCCTTTTGGTTCGCTCATTCTGGGAATGCACCGGGATGAGGAACTGGTATATATCGGGAACTGCGGAACCGGCTTCACTGAAGCAGACAGAAAAGACTTGTTTGAACGGTTTCAAACCTTGATCACCGGGGAAAATCCATTTAATAAAAGAATAAGCCTGAAGGGTAGAAAGGCTACCTGGCTGCTTCCCGAGCTGATCTGTGAAGTGAAGTTTTCAGAATGGACAAAGTCGGGAAATATGCGGCATCCTTCTTTTAAAGGTTTGCGATTTGATAAGGTACCTTCCGAGATCAATAAGGAAAAAGTGGTCAAACCACCTAAACAGAAACCGGTTGAAAAAAAATCTGGAGAAACGCTCGAAATCGACGGGATCTCAGTACCGGTGAGCAATCTGGATAAAGTCTACTGGCCCGATTCAGGATTGCGAAAGTATGACCTGATAGATTATTATCTCCAGATCTCGGAATATATTCTCCCTTTTTTGAAGGACCGGCCTCAAAATCTACACCGTCACCCAAACGGGATCAAAGGAGAGGGGTTCTACCAAAAAGATACTGCTGGCATTTTTCCGCACTGGCTGGAGACGGTGAAAATCTTTTCCAAACACAATCAAAAGGAGATCGAATACCTGTTGTGCCAGAATGAAGCCAGCCTAATTTATCTTGCTAATTTGGGATGTATAGAATTAAATCCGTGGAATTCAAGAAAGGATAGCCTGTTGCATCCAGATTACACGGTGATCGACATTGATCCTTCCGAAAAGGCGACTTTTCAGCAGGTCATTGAAGTGGCTCTTGCAGGAAAGGTGGTGCTGGACAAAGCAGGGATCAAAGGTTATATTAAGACTTCGGGATCAAGCGGATTACATATTTATATTCCTCTGGGCGCGAAATATACTTATGATGAGGCGAGGGATTTTACCAAGATCCTTTGTTATTTAATTCAGGAGCAATTACCGGAACTTACTACTATGGAACGTAATGTGAAAAAGAGAAAAGGAAAGATCTACCTGGATTTTCTGCAAAACCGGAAAGGTCAAACCCTCGCCGCTGCATATTGTGCCCGGCCCAAACCCGGGGCGACCGTTTCGGCTCCTTTGGAATGGAAAGAAGTGAAACCCGGTCTGGATATGAGGGATTTTACCATTAAAACTATGCCTGAAAGAATAAAGAAAAAACCGGAATTGTTCCTGCCGGTACTCGAAAAAGGGATCGATATAGAGAAAGCTCTGGAAGCACTCTCCACTTGACATTATCGTCTAAGGTTTAGCGTATTGGAACGTGAAATTAGGATTTCTTTAAGAAATATGTATCTTTAAAAAAAATTAAAAATTGCGGGAATTATGAATCCTGAAATCACGAATCCAACTGCAGGGGAGGCTGGGCGTCTCGAAGTCCTGAAGAAGTACGACATACTGGATACTCCTCCCGATGGCAGTTTTGACGGAATAACAAAACTTGCCGCGAAATTATTAAAGGTGCCTATCTCCATCATCAGCCTTGTTGATGTCGACAGGATCTGGTTTAAAAGTAAACATGGCCTTGACCTGAACGAACTGCCCCGGGATCGCGGACTTTGTGATTCGGCCATTATGGAGGAGGATTTTTACATTGTTGAAGATGCCCGTAAAGACCCTCGTACATTAGCTCATCCTTTGGTTGCTGGGGAATTCGGACTGCAGTTTTATTCGGCTGTGCCTCTTCGCACAAAAGAAGGTTATAATCTGGGAACTCTTTGCGTCATTGACAGGGAACCGAGAAAACTGATTTCAGAAGAAATTGATATTCTCAAGAGCCTGGCAGAACTGGTCATGAACCAGATAGAGCTGCAACTGGAAGCCCGTACCGCAGTAAAGCGTCACTACAAAATATTGAATACGACTGCTCATGATTTGAAAAATCCTGTTTCCATAATGCCCCTGCTGGCCGATCTCATCATGGAGAATAAGGAAAACCCTGCGGCCATAGATGATATTTCCAAACAAATAAAGGATGCGGGTCGTAGAATGGCCAACACTATCAACTCGCTGATCGATTCGGCTATCGAAGACTCAGATTCGATGCAGTTACGTCTTCGAAAGGTGGATCTTTTGAGGCTAATTCGGGGAGTTGTAGATGCTAATCTTGCCCCCGCAAGAAAGAAGGGGCAGGAGCTCATTTTTGAATCTGGCGAGGACTGTCATATTTATGCCGATCTAAGAAGGATCACCGAAGTGGTAGATAATGTGGTTAGCAATGCAATCAAATTTTCGGGAGCGAATCAAAAAATTGAGGTAAGCTATCAAAAAAAAGAAGAGAAAGCAGTGATCAAAGTGGTGGATAATGGTCCCGGCCTTACCCGCGATGACCTCAAAAACCTTTTTAGAAGGTTCACTTCCCTGAGTGCAGAACCTACAGGGGGAGAATCATCTACCGGTCTTGGCCTGTTCATAGCTAAGGAGATCGTCCAGGCACATAACGGTTCTATCTATGCAGAAAGCGAAGGCAAAGGGAAAGGTTCCTGTTTTACCATAGAATTTCCCCTTGCAGAAGAAAATTAATCCTGTTCCACATCTCGTGGCTGTAGAAAATATTTAGGGCTTACCCCATATTTTTCTTTAAAGATCTTGGAAAAATAGCTTCGGTTATTGAGACCTATCATTCCAACGATCTGACTAATATTATGATCGGTATTCGCAAGCAATTCTTTGGCAGCTTCGAGTTTCACCTGCTGCATGTATTTGTTCACGGTGAGGTCAAACATATACTTGAATCCTTCCTGTAGTTTGTTAACATTTGTCCCGACTTCTTTGGCAAGGTGGTCCACAGAGAAATTACGGGTCAGGTCCTCATTAATGATCTCAATCGCCCGTTTCACTTTTTCAACATCTGATCGTCGCAGCAGTACAGGCCTCTTTTCATCATATTGATCATCATGGTATTGATTGATCTGCTTTGCCAGCATTTCATAGGCTTTTCCCTCCAGGAATATGGAGCGAAGAAAACCTGAAAATTCTTTATTATTGATCTCCTCGACTATATCTGCGGCCTGTATGCTGTAATTGCCCTGGTAAAAGAATAATTTTTCGGCAACCGAATCTTCAAAAAGGGTTTTTAGCTTGGGTTCCAGGCCTTCAAAATCGTAATTGTTTCTTTTGCTGAATTGTTCCCTGATGATCTCCAGGCTCGAAACATGAACGGTTTCATTCGCCTTGAAAAATAAGATGTGACCATTATAGCCACTACTGGAAACTATCACATTTTGATAAGTTTCTATGGTGTGTATTTCCTGGTTTTCTTCAAAGGCATGATCCACTCTTCCTTCAGAACAAAAAATGAATTTGAGGGGTTGAGTTTGGTTCACTGTAAAGTGAAGTTCGAGGTCTTTGTAAAACGTGCAGTAATATTCAAGGATTCCAACCCCGTTCGAAAAACTGGTACCACGAATAAATCCCTGGCCATAGTTTTCCGGAATACGAACAGTTAATTCTCCGGCATCCTTTTCTAAAGGAGCATCAAGTTCCCTTGCAAGATCTCCAATTATATCTTCAACCGGTAAGGCTTTAATGTACAACTTCATAAAAACTAAATAAAATAAGGTGTGCTAAAATAGAACTAAACCTGCGTATAATCCTTTGACTGGAGGCAGTTCATTCGTATTGGGCTAACACTTGTTTTAAAAACGTTAAGGTTCGACTAAACTTAAATCTATTTGGTTTAATCTTCTTTTAAAGTTGTGTTATAAATTGCAATTGTTGTGTGAAAAACAGTAAGTTTTAACAAGCCTTTAAATTAAATTTGCTTTTTTAACAAAGGTCGTTCTGATTTTTAACAAAAGTCATTCTGATTTTCTAAACAAGGATTATGACTGTTATATACCTGCTCATTGGAGTTGAGATCTTAGTGGTGTTACTCGTAAGTGGGTTTCTTCTGAGGAAAGTTTTTAAAACATACCTCGATAATAAAAATAGAAAGAAAAGAAATTATTAAATAATCATGAAAGGCTCCGGAAGGAGCCTTTCAACTTTCCATTTCTCTCACCTTACTTTCGGCAGCCCTTCTGAATCCTTATCTTTGCAAAAATATCTTATATGAAGAGTGTAAAAGCATTGAAATGGCGCTACGCCACTAAGAAATTTGATCCTGCAAAAATTCTTCCTGAGGAAAAGGTTGAGATCCTGAAGAAAAGCTTTAACCTTACAGCTACTTCCTATGGGCTCCAACCCTTAAAACTGGTGGTAGTTCAAAATAAAGAGTTGCAGCAGGAGCTTATGCAGGCTTCTTTTGGGCAGAAACAGGTAGGTACCGCCTCGCACGTTTTGGTAATATGCATCGAAAAAGAAGTAGGAAAAGCTTTTATAGAGAATTATTTCAAATATGTAAAGGACATACGTAATACTCCCGATGATATTCTGCATCCTTTCAGGGAATCTTTAATAGGAGATTTCGAGAAAAAACCTGTTGATGAGGTTAGGGTGTGGGCAACCCATCAGGCTTATTTAGTATTGGGAACCCTGTTGACAGTTTGTGCCGTAGAGGGTATTGATTCCTGTCCAATGGAAGGTTTTGAACCTGCGAAGTATGATGAGATCCTGCATCTGGAGGATCATAATCTCCAGTCTGTTCTGGCTCTTCCTGTAGGCTACCGTTCTGAAGATGATTTTTTCGCCGAACTTAAAAAGGTGCGAAGGCCACTGGATGAAACGATTATTGAATATTAATAATTAACGTATTCAATGATTTCCAGACCGTAGCCTATCATTCCTACTCGTTTGGTTTGTTTTGTGTTTGACAGCAACCTGAGCTTGTGGATTTCCAGGTCATGCAGTATTTGCGCTCCAATACCAAAATCTTTGGTGTCCATAACAATGGGAGGAGCTTTCATTTCTCCTTTTTTCTGGATCTCTTTAAGTTCTTTTAGACGATTCAGAAGATTCAGAGACTGGCTTTCCTGGTTGATAAAGACGATAGCGCCTTTTCCTTCCTCGTTTACCGCTTTAAACATGAAATCAAGCTTCTTTTCGGCGTCATTGGTAAGTGTGCCCAGAATGTCGTTATTTACAAGGGTTGAGTTCACTCTAACCAAAACCGGTTCATCAGATTTCCACGCTCCTTTAGTTAAAGCAATATGGATCTGTTTATTGGTTGTTTGCTGGTAGGCTCTTAATCTAAAAGTTCCAAACCTGGTTTCAATATCAAAATCCTCTTTTTTAACGATGAGGGAATCGTGCTGCATTCTATAGGCAACAAGGTCTTCAATAGAAACCAGCTTAAGATCGAATTTTTTTGCCACTTCGACCAACTGGGGCAACCTTGCCATCGTTCCGTCTTCGTTCATGATCTCTACGATCACTCCTGCAGGTTCAAAACCGGCAAGACGGGCGAAGTCTATCGCGGCTTCTGTATGACCCGTTCTTCGAAGAACACCGCCTTCTTTAGCTTTTAACGGAAATATATGGCCGGGCCTTGCAAGATCCTGCGGACGCGTCTCCGGGTCTATAAGAGACCTGATGGTTTTGGCCCTGTCTGAAGCAGAGATCCCTGTTGTGACTCCCTGACCTCTAAGATCTACAGAAATGGTAAAAGCCGTCTCCAGCGGATCTGTATTGTTGCCTACCATCATTTCCAGGTTCAGGTCTTTGCAACGTTTTTCGGTAAGAGGCGCGCAGATGAGTCCGCGGCCATGGGTAGCCATGAAATTGATCATTTCGGGCGTCACCTTTTCGGCTGCGGCCAGGAAATCACCTTCGTTTTCACGATCTTCATCATCAACGACAATTATCACCTTTCCGGCTCTAATGTCATCTATTGCTTCTTTTATACTGTTTAATTTGAAGGAAGTTCCGTTGGCCATGCCTGTATTTTCTAATTGGGGGCAAAGATATTTAATCCTTTTCGTTTCGGCCCATGATTTGCGCTTTTTTCAGCAACTTCTTGATAGGGTCAAAAAGAATGCCGAATCCAAATAAACCCTGATCTGTGGTAGCTCTGTAGGTCAGGATGATCCCCAGCGGCAGCATGATAAGGGTAGAAAGCCAGGTAGCCAGAAACGGGCTTATAGTACCTTCTTCTGCACTGTTCTTGGCGAAAATGCCAATGAAGTGATAGGTGAGGAAGAGTAAAATGGCGATCACCATGGGTAGACCCATCCCGCCTTTGCGGATAATGGCTCCCAATGGCGCCCCTACAAAGAATAACACGATACAGGCAAAGGCCAATACATACTTTTCGTGCAGGGCGATCTCGAACTTGTTCAGTCGTTTAGAGGCCATTGTCAATTCTGCTTTTTTGGATTCTACCGTTGCTACAGCACCGTTCACATTTCCCAGGGCTAGGTTGATGATCTGGGAAGCCCGGTAAGGCTCATAAAGCGGAAGGATTCCGGTGCTGAGATCATTCACCGTATCTTTTACTTTGAGATCCTTATCCAAACTTTTAAGGCCGGTACGGCTATAAAGATTTCGGGAAAGGTTCTGTACCTCTTCATTATAGGAAGTGGAAAAAGAGTCGATGGTTTGGTTTAGCTCAGAAATTTTGAGCATGTTATGTGAATTGCTATAGCGCTCTTCATTGAGATCAACTTCATTGAAACCCGAAAGGTCCATGTTGATCATATACTCTTCAAAATAGCTTTTTGCGAAAGGTTTTTTTAACCGGCCCGATGGTGAACTCGATTGAATTTCATCGTAGTAATTACCATCCTTTAAAATAAGACTCAAAATGTTGGAGTCTGTACTCCCCACCAGTTCGCCTTTAGTGGCTTTGATCACGGTAAAATTTCCGGAACGCCGCGGAGATTTTTTATGAATGATAACGTTCTCCAGGTATTGATCATTATTTCCGGATTTTTCATCGACCTTGATGTTGATTTCGCCCAGGTCATTGAATACCCCTTCAGAAATAACCATAGCAGGTTTCAACTGGGCGATGTTCTTCCTAAGATTGATCGATTTATATTCAGCCGCAGGTATCACATTATTGGCAAACAAAAAAGCGGTTATGCTTACCAGTACAATGAAAAGTGTAAGCGAACGCATAGCGCGTTGAAGCGAAATCCCCGCAGATTTCATTGCCGCGAATTCATAGTTTTCGGCAAAATTTCCGAAGGTCATGATCGAGGTCAGTAAAATGGTAAGGGGGAGTACCAACGGCACCAGCTTGGGACTAAAGTACAGGAGAAATTTGAGAATGATCACAAAATCCAGGTCCTTACCTGCCAGCTCCCCAATGTAAAGCCATATGGTTTGTAATACAAATATGAACATGAGTATTACAAAGACCGAAAAAAACGTTTTTAGGTAGCTGGTAAATATGTACCTGTCAAGGATCTTCAATTTTAGTCTAGCCTGTTTATATAATAATCTTTATACCTTTCTTCCTTGAATTGGAACAACGTTTCCGGAAGGGGTTGATTGGTTTTGAAACTACTTACGGTTATGGTGATCTTTGTGCCGTTGTCCTGCGTTTGGATCAGATTGTAAATATGCTTTGTTTGCTTGTCAATTCCTAAAAGAATGTTCTTAATTTCGGCATTGGAATCAATAGGGGTAAGCTTCACATACTGGATCTTTCTTCCCTTAAGATCTTCGGTCTTTCCCATTTCTGATTTATACCCGTCATTGTAGAAGGTAAGCATTTTTGAAGGAGTGATATTCTGTTCATCTTCGGGATCATAAGAAGAAATGTTGATTTCTTCATCTTCGGGGATGATAGTATAAAGTTTCTCTCCATCAAAGATTCTTGTGGTCCCCATAATGTTCAAAAGATACTTTTCACCCTTAAGACTAACATCTCCGCGGGTTTCATGCTTTACATCTTCAGCAGTGTTTTCAAGCGAATATTTAAAATCAATGAGGATGTTATCATAACTTTCCACTTTTGAAGAAACTTCATCCAGGAGTGCTTCTGCGCCGTTGGGGGCCTGGGCCTTTGCCATTATTGTTATTAAAAACGCGAACACTAATAATCCTAACTTTTTCATTTTATCTTTTTATAGTTTTTTTACTCATCCAGTAACTGGTTGAGGCCCTCAAGATCCTGAACAAGGACCTGTCTTGCCTTACTGCCTTCGAATGGTCCTACCACTCCTGCGGCCTCCAGTTGATCGATGATCCTTCCTGCGCGATTATAGCCTAATTTTAATTTTCTCTGAAGTAAAGAGGCCGAGCCCTGCTGGGCTATAACGATCACTTCAGCGGCCTCGCGGAAGAGCTTATCCCGATCTCCTACATCAATATCAAGACCTGTGCCACTTTCCTCCCCGCTGTATTCAGGCAGGTGATACGCATCTGGATAGGCTTTTTGGGATCCTATAAATTCGGTTATCTTTTCGACTTCGGGAGTATCTACAAAAGCACATTGCAATCGCAGCAGCGTATTTCCTTGTGTAAACAGCATATCTCCCTTTCCTATTAATTGATCGGCGCCCTGGCTGTCTAAAATGGTTCGGGAATCTATCTTTGAGGTTACCCTGAAAGCTATACGGGCCGGAAAATTCGCTTTTATAATACCCGTAATAACATTTACCGATGGTCGCTGTGTGGCAATGATCAAATGGATCCCGATTGCCCGTGCCAGCTGCGCCAGTCTCGCAATGGGAGCTTCCACCTCTTTCCCCGCGGTCATGATGAGATCTGCGAACTCGTCTACTACCAGTACAATATATGGCAGGAACCGGTGACCGTTTTCAGGATTTAGTTTTCGGGCTTTGAACTTAACGTTGTATTCCTTGATATTTCGAACCATGGCATCCTTGAGGAGCTCATAACGGTCGTCCATTTCAATACAGAGGGAGTTAAGGGTGTTGATCACCTTGGTATTGTCTGTAATGATGGCTTCTTCGGTATCGGGAAGTTTAGCCAGGTAATGGCGTTCTATTTTGTTGAAAAGGGTAAGTTCCACCTTTTTAGGGTCAACCAGGATGAATTTCACCTCTGCGGGGTGTTTGCTGTAGAGCAGGGAAGTGAGGATAGCGTTCAAACCAACAGATTTACCCTGTCCTGTGGCCCCAGCCATTAACAGGTGAGGCATTTTTGCCAGGTCAACCACAAAAGTCTCGTTAGAAATGGTCTTTCCTAAAGCCATGGGTAATTCCATTTCGGCCTTCTGGAATTTCGGCGAGGCGATCACGCTTCTCATGGAGACCATAGTGGAATTTTTATTGGGAACCTCGATACCTATAGTTCCTTTTCCTGGGATGGGGGCGATGATCCTGATTCCCAGTGCCGCCAGTGAAAGGGCAATATCATCTTCCAGGCTTTTGATCTTGGAGATGCGAATTCCGGCTTCGGGAATGATTTCGTAAAGTGTTACCGTAGGGCCCACCGTCGCCTTGATCTGGGCAATGTCGATCTTATAATTTTTGAGGGTGTCAACAATCCGGTTCTTGTTCTCTTCAAGCTCCTCCTGGTTTATGGTGATCCCTCCGCCATTAGCGTTATAATCTTTTAGCAGTTCCAGCGTGGGGAACTGGAAATTCTTCAACTCCAGTGTGGGGTCAAATTCGCCGTAATCCTGTACCAGCTTTTTGCTCAGGTTGTCGTCGATTTCTTCTTCTTCGGTCGCGGTCTCAACCTCCATCTCCAGATCATCGGGATCCTCTTGGGAACGAATTACCACTTTCTCGGGAGTCGGTTGTGGTTCGGGTGTAGTTTTTTCTTCTTCTGTTTCCTCTTCGGAAGTATTTTCAGAAGACTCCTGTTTTTCCTGAGGTTTTGCTACGGAAGGGGCAGAATTATCTGAAATAGTTGAACCTCCTTCAGGCGGTCGAAAATCATCTGAGATCTCTTTTTTAGTATTTCTGAAAACCGCCAAAACTTTTTCCGGCGTGACCTTTAACCGGGCCACAAGGTATACCACCATCAAAAAGGTGAGCAGGAGCACTGTACCGGTAAAGCCAAGGTAGTCCTGCAGGTAATCGTTCATTTCATAACCAATGGTTCCTCCCAGTAAAGAGTTGGAACCGGAGAAAAATCCGAAGAAAACAGAAAGCCAGATCATGACCAGGATACCCCAAAACCAGAAATTCTTTAAAGCTTTTTTATTTAGGTTAAAAAAGAAATAAATACCCGATGTTATTGTGAGAACGGCTAAAGCGAAAGCAGCGACTCCGAAGCCCTGGTAAATAAAAAAGTTGCTGATCCCCGCTCCGAATTTGTTGAGCAGGTTTTGTGTTTTAACTTCCCTGTCATTAAGCTGCGAAAGCACGCTTTGATCTGCCTGCCAGTTGAAAAGAAAGGAGACAAAAGCAATAAGCAGGGCGAGCCCAAAAAGAAAGAGAAAGCTGCCTAAAATGATCTTATTTTTAGGAGATAGGGTAAGGGAAGGCTTGGTAAACCGGGGCTGTTTCTGTTTTTGGGGAGCTTTCTTCTTAGCCATAGTGCAACTTCGGGTTTGGAGCAAAAATACAAATTAGGACCATCTAATGTAAAGAAAAGGAAAATTCTATTCATAAAGTTGTTCACTCCCAAACCAGGGAACATCTCTCCAAAATCATATATTCAGGATTTGCTTCAGAAATTGGTAAAAGCAAAGGAATTAAACCGTGTAGAAAATATAAGGAAAATAAATAATGATCCCAACGATCACTGCGATGGCGGCAACGAAGAATACTGCGCCTGCAGCTACATCTTTGATAACCCCGATCTTAACGTGAAAATCGGGATGCACAAAATCGGCTATATTTTCGACTGCTGTATTGAGGCCTTCAGCCCCCATGACCAAGCCAATGGCCAGCAGTTGTATCATCCATTCGGTAGCCGTGATGTCAAAATAAAAACCGGCAATGGTGACCAGTATGGCGATAATGAATTGCAGCTGAATGCTGTGTTCATGTTTGAGTAACAGCCACGCACCTTTTATAGCATAACCACCTCCACGAATTCGGCCGGTGATAAAATCATACATTTATAACAGGGTTTTTAGGGCATCAAGATATTCGGGTTCCTGCATAATTTCTTTTACCTGTTGGGTGTAAAGGATCTTTCCATTCTCATCAAGAACAATTACCACTCTTGACAACAGGCCTTCCCAGGGGCCATCGATCATTTCCAACCCGTAGTCTTTGCCAAAGTTACGCTCACGAAAATCTGATAAATTAACCACATTCGCAATTTTTTCTTCATCGGTGAAGCGTTGCTGGGCAAATGGCAGGTCGCGTGAGATATTCAAGACCACTACATTATCCATTTCGTTAGCCCGCTCACTAAAGTTCCTAACAGAGGTAGCACAATAATGGGTATCAATACTGGGAAAAATATTCATTATGACTCTTTTTCCCTTGAAATCCTGAAGGGTAGCAATACTGAGATCTGATTTTAATAACTCGAAGTGTGGTGCTTTTTCTCCTTTTTCAGGAAGCCGTCCATAAGTGGTAATAGGTTTTCCTTTGAACGTAATTTGTGACATATTCTCTCTAATTGGTGGTTGAGTTATTAAATTTAGAATATTACGTCTTGGCTTTTACTAAAATTATCATAAAACACCAAAGGCTGCTTTAAAATCTTAAAGCAGCCTTTGGCATCGTGTTTAGAAAGGGTTCTTACTTATCTATAGAACCCAATACTTTTTGCATAAAGGTGTTTGCCGCATCTCTTTCCGGCATTCCATCTTCGATCATCTTTTGAACTTCAAGAGCTCCACAAATGTTACTGATAAGTTCTCCAATTACATCCATCTCTTCTTCTGATACCGAACGGTGATCACAAAAAGACTCCAGGACCTCAAGGGTACTTTCAAGTTTTTGTGGCTCGTTGTTCTTTTGAAGATGTCTAATTACTGGTAACTTCATTAACTAGGTCTTTTAAGAGTTCAAATTTATTGGTCTGCACCTGGTTAACCAGTTCCCCGTTCTTAAAGGTTGCAAAAGTGGGTAGGTTATCTACCTTAGCAAGCTTTCTTGATTCGGGATATTTTTCTGCATCAACCAGGAGAAATGTCGCATCTTCGTTTTCAGCAGCAAGTTTCTTGAACTTGGGCTTCATCACCCTGCAGTTTCCGCACCAGGTAGCCATATATTGCACCACTACCGTGTTGTTTTCAGAAACTACTTCTGCTAAATTATCGTTTGTCAATTCTCTCATCGTTGTGCTGTTTCTAGTTTGAGCTTAGGTAAGTGGCAACTCCAGCACGGTTGGCATTCATCGCTTCTTTACCTTCTTCCCAGTTCGCAGGACAAACTTCACCTTTCTCCTGTACGTGAGAATAAGCATCGATCAATCTTAAATATTCTTTTACGTTTCTTCCAAGCGGCATGTGGTTGATACCTTCGTGGAATACTTCGCCTTCCTCGTCAATTAGGTAAGTGGCACGGTAAGTTACGTTGTCACCTTCTACGGTATAAACTCCGGTTTCCTCATCGTATTTCTCGTTTGAAATGTCAAGGATCCCTAATTGGTTAGCAAGATTCCTGTTAGAATCTGCAAGAATAGGATAAGTTACCCCTTCAATTCCTCCTTCATCTTTTGGGGTATTCAACCATGCAAAATGAACTTCGGGAGTATCACAAGAAGCACCGATCACCATCACATTTCTCTTTTCAAACTCTGCAAGTGCTTCCTGGAAAGCGTGAAGCTCGGTTGGGCACACAAAAGTGAAATCTTTTGGGTACCAGAAAAGCAGAACTTTTTTACCATTCTTTTTTGCTTCTTCAAATACATTGATCTTAAAGGTGTCGCCCATTTCATTCATTGCGTTTACCTCTAAATTCGGGAATTTCTTTCCTACTAAAGCCATATAATTTTCGTTTTGATTATTAATTTATTTCTAATGCAAAGATAAAAACTAATGCCGGCCACGAAGGGCCGGCATATCTTAATTTTTTATTTCACTATAGGTTTTGACAATCCAATCTAAAGTGAATGATAAATTATTGTTATTTAGCAAATGCAGGTTGGGCTGCAGATTCCTTCAGCTGTCTAATTTTGATATTAAAAGCTGCAAAGAGCAACGTCATGAAGGGACTTAGATAATTGAAAATTGCATAGACAAAATAAGACGCTACCGGGACCCCAAGAACTCCACTGTGATAAGCACCGCAGGTATTCCACGGAATCAATACTGAAGTCACAGTTCCAGAATCTTCAAGCGAGCGACTCAGGTTCTCGGGAGCCAGTCCCTTATCGCGGTAGGCTTTGGAGAACATTTTACCGGGTACCACGATCGCCAGGTACTGGTCTGAGGCTGTAGCATTCAGGGTAAGACAGCTAATTACGGTACTGGTAAAAAGTCCGAAGGTGGTATGGAAAAGGTTCAGCAGGGCTCGGCTAATAGTGGCAAGGGCGCCTATGGCATCCATAATTCCACCAAAGACCATTGCGCAAATAATGAGCCAGATGGTACCCAGCATTCCTGCCATTCCGCCGGATGAGAAAAGGTCATTTAATTGTTCATTTTCAGTAGTAATAGAAGTGTCTACGGTAATGGCGTTCATCAAGCCTTTGTAACCTGATTCAAAACTTAAGGATTCTGCTCCCGCCACAGAGGCAACTACCTCTGGCTGAAAAATTAGGGCGGCAAGAGCACCCAGCAAGGTGCCTAAAAGCAGGGCGATCAATGGTGGAGTTTTTTTCACGATCAAAATGATCACGAGGACGGGAACTATGAACAGCCACCCGTTAATATTGAAAGCGGCCTCTATAGAGTTTAGGATTGATGCAGTGTCTGCCGTACCCGAAGGTTCCAGGGTAAATCCAAGAATTATGAAAACAATAAGCGTAACGGTAATCGTAGGTACGGTAGTATACATCATGTACCTGATGTGCGTAAAGAGATCTGTGCCGGCCATGGCGGGGGCCAGATTCGTGGTATCGCTTAAAGGAGACATCTTATCCCCAAAATAGGCTCCCGACAGAATTGCGCCTGCGGTCATTCCTACCGAAATCCCCAAAGCATCTGCGATCCCTATCAGGGCGATCCCCACTGTTGCCGAAGTGGTCCAGCTGCTCCCGGTAGCTACAGAGATAACTGAACAGATGACCACTGTCGCAGCCAGAAAGATTGTTGGATTCAGGATCTGGAGTCCGTAATAGATCATAGTCGGGATAATTCCGCTTATGAGCCAGGTTCCGGCAAGGGAGCCCACCATTAAAAGAATCAGAATTGCCCCGGTGGTTGATTTAATGTTCAGGGCTAC
This sequence comes from uncultured Flavobacteriaceae bacterium, assembly GCA_964572365.1. GTDB lineage: Bacteria > Bacteroidota > Bacteroidia > Flavobacteriales > Flavobacteriaceae > Salinimicrobium. The sequence continues at coordinate 27,058 of CAZNFK010000019.1, forward strand.
CTCCTCGATCATTTTGTCAAAAGAGACTTTGTTGAAGATCCCGACGATAGCTGCTACAGCGCCGCCCATAAGAAGGATGAATTGATTAGAGCCGCTAAGGGCATCATCGCCATAAACAAAAACATTGTATGCGAGCATTCCAATAAGAGCGAAAACAGGAAATAACGCTTCCCAGATGTTAAGCTCTTTATTTTCAGTAATTTCTTCAGTGTCTTTAATGAACTTTTCGTCTTCCATTTAACGGGGGATTGATTTTGAGCCTGTAATGTTACGATTTTTCAGGAAGAGTTAAAAGCTGAGGCTTCATTTTGAACCAATGCCGAATTTTGGTTCGATATAAAACCAAAAAACGGATAAACCCCGTCCAGGCCTATCCGTTCTTTTTCTAAAAATTGAAAATTTACTCTCCCAGCTCCAGGGCGATCTCCACCATTTCACTAAAAGTATTCTGCCTTTCCTGGGTTGTGGTTTTTTCACCCGTCACCAACGAGTCAGATATGGTGAGCAGTGACAGGGCGTTCACCCTATGTTTTGCGGCTATAGTATAAAGTCCCGAAGTTTCCATTTCTACACAAAGCACCCCAAATTTTGACCATTTTTGATAGGATTCAAATTCATCTGCATAGAATTCATCACTGGTCAAAACATTTCCGGCTTTGACTTTAATGCCTTTTGTTTTGGCTGTTTCTATCGCTTTTTGAAACAATCCGAAGTCGGCAGTTGGGGCAAAATCCGCACCCTCGAAACGGGCCTGGTTAATACCCGAAGTGGAGGAGGCAGCCATAGCCACCACAATATCTCTCAACTTTATACTTTTTTGATAAGAACCGGCACTTCCTACGCGAATAAGGTTTTTGACATTATATTCATTGATCAATTCATGAGCGTAGATAGAAATTGAGGGCACACCCATTCCGGTGCCCTGTACAGATATTCTTTTTCCTTTATACGTTCCGGTGAAACCGAACATGTTGCGAACCCTGTTGTAGCACTGTACATCTTCAAGGTAGGTTTCTGCGATCCATTGGGCTCTAAGTGGATCTCCCGGTAATAAAACTGTTTCTGCTATTTCGCCTTTTTTGGCCTCTATGTGAATACTCATCCCTTTAATTCCTTTAAAATTGACACTCCCGAAGAAGTTCCTATTCTTTCCACGCCAGCTTCTATGTAAGACAAAGCGGTGTCCAGGTTTTTGATGCCTCCAGATGCTTTGATCCTGGCCTTTCCGTTAACGGCACCTTTCATAAGTTCAATGTTTTCCATTTTGGCCCCGTCTGTACCAAATCCGGTAGAGGTCTTCACAAAGTCGGCCTTCGCTTTTACAGCTATCTCACTGGCAATAACGATCTCCTGGGGAGTGAGGTAACAGGTTTCAATAATGACCTTTAGCACTTTATCTCCAATAGCTTCTTTAATGGCTCTAATTTCATTCTCAACCTTTTTAAGGTTCTTAGATTTAAGTTCCCCTATGTTGATCACCATATCCACCTCTTCTGCGCCTTCTTTTAAAGCTTGCTCAGCTTCAAAGACCTTGGCTTCTGTTGACATGGCCCCCAGGGGAAAACCAACTACAGTACATACTTTCACCGCTGAACCTGCAAGGTTTTTTGAGGCAAGAGTAACATAACAACTGTTAACGCAAACAGAGAAAAATTCATTTTCCCTCGCTTCATTGCAAAGCTCTACGATGTCTGCTTCGGTAGCCGTGGCTTTTAAAAGGGTATGGTCTATATATTTATTAATCTCTATCATAGATATATTTATTGGTTACAAAAATGACATAAGAATTTACCTGCTGAAATGACACAGATCATGACAGGCTGCTTTTGCTCTTTCTGAAAGGCAAAACCTCGCAAATATAATTAAACCTGCCTGTTTAATGGCGGATGTAAACAAAAAAGAGGCTGTTCAAAAATGTATTTTTGGAAGCCGGTTTTTTCTGAAGCCTTAGGATCAGAAAATTAACTTCAGTTCTTCTGAAGTAACTTCAAAAAATAATTTTGAACAGCCTCTAATGAAAAGTAACCTACAGGATATTCAATTCCTTCATACAGCTTTTCATCATCTCATAGGTGCGTTCAATATCATTGTCAAGTCCAATTGAGAACCTGATAATTCCATCTGTAAGTCCCATTTCTTTTTGTTCTTCCTCTGGAATTTCCGAAGAAGTAGAGGTTCCCGGGGCACTGAACAAGGTTTTATAGAAGCCAAGACTTACCGCGAGATAACCAAGATTCTTCTCCTGCATTAATTCCATAAGAGCATTGGCTCTTTCAAGAGATCCTGCGTCAACCACGAGCATTCCGCCAAACCCGTATTCCTGGTTCATCATGCTCTTGTAAAGTTCATGACTTGGATGGCTTTTTAACCCAGGATATACGGTTCGCAATCCATCTGCTTCAAATTTTTCAGCAAGATAAAGCGCATTTTTGCTGTGTTGCTTTATCCTGATATGAAGTGTACGCAGATTTTTAAGGATAGACGCTGCTCTAAAGCTATCCATGGTAGGGCCTAAGAGCATATTTGCACCATCGTTGACACTTCTTAGAGAATTGATGAACTCCTGGCTGCCGCAGGTAACTCCACCCACTGTATCACTGCTTCCGTTGATGAATTTGGTCAAACTGTGAATAACGATATCTGCACCTAACTCTACAGGGGAGATCGCCAGTGGAGAAAAAGTGTTGTCTACCACAAGCTGGAGATCATGTTTTTTTGCGATTTTTGAAAGGGCAGATATATCTGCTACTTCCAGTAAAGGATTGCTCACTGCCTCACAATACAATACTTTGGTGCTGGGTGTGATAGCTGCTTCTACCTTTTCCAGGTTGGTAATATCTACAAAAGAGGTGCTGATGTTAAGCCTTGGAGCAAAATTCTTCAAAAAGGCATAAGTTCCCCCATAGATGGTTCTACTGGAGACGATGTGGTCCCCTGCCTGGCATAACTGTAACAAAGCAGGAGTGATAGCGCCCATTCCGCTGGCAGCTACGTTAGCGGCTTCGGTACCTTCCATGGCGGCCAAAGCTTCACCAAGATACAGGTTTGAAGGGGAGGAGTGGCGTGA
>CAZNFK010000020.1:0-11007 GCA_964572365.1 uncultured Flavobacteriaceae bacterium
CCTAAAAACCTACGAGAAAATATCAGAATTATTACACTCAGCGCCGAAACCAAACTACCATTTAAAAATCTTTATGCTACCCCGCTTACCCTTGGTGCTGATCGCAAAGCTTTGGTCGCGGCGGCCGTAAAAAATTATCCCCGGGAAAATGTGCTTGTAATTGATGCCGGCACCTGTATTACTTACGATTTTAAAAATGAGAAGGATCAATATCTTGGGGGAGCAATTTCTCCGGGATTGAAAATGCGGTTCAAGGCACTCAATACTTTTACTGCAAATCTTCCCTTGGTGGAAGTTCAGGAGGAAATTAATTTTATAGGCGACAGTACTTTAACTTCCATTAACACGGGAGTGGTAATGGGTACTTTAAAAGAAATGGATGGGGTCATAGAGGAATATAAAGCAAGATATCCCGATCTTGTCACGATTATTACAGGTGGAGACGCACAATTCTTGTCTATAAACTTAAAAAATAGCATATTTGCGAACTCCAATTTCTTATTGGAGGGATTAAATCATATTCTCGAATTTAACATCAGTCAATGACAAAACGATTTCTTATAATCGTATTCATTTTATTTTCAGTGATTACGACCGCTCAGGAGCGAACTTCTTCCCCTTACTCTTTCTACGGAATTGGGCTGAACACTTTCAAAGGCACCGTAGAGAACCAGTCAATGGGTGGTCTCAGTTTTTTTGCTGATTCAATACATCTTAATCTTCAGAATCCGGCAGCCTACGGAAAGCTTCGTCTTACCACGTATTCTTTGGGTGCGAGTCATACAGCTTCTGAAGCAAAGACCAATTCAGAAAGCGGAACTGCAAACACCACATCTTTCGACTACCTGGCTGTGGGGATCCCTACCGGGAAATTCGGATTTGGATTCGGATTGATTCCGTATACATCGGTTGGTTATAACATTCTCGATAGGAATGAGACTGAAAGAACAGCGAATCGTTTCTCCGGAAAAGGAGGTTTGAACAAAGTGTTTCTTTCGGCAGGATATGAATTCAATGAAAATATTGCTATTGGGGTAGATGTTAATTACAACTTCGGAAACCTTCAGAATAAAAATATCTTCATAAGAGAAGGTTTGCAATACGGTAGCCGTGAGATCAATAGGAGTGATCTTAGCGGGTTTACCTACAAAATTGGGTTGACTTATGATCGGATGCTGAACGAGGAGCTTCAATTTACTTTTGGAGCTCATTATTCTCCCGAGGCCGATTTGAGCTCAGACAACGAAAGAGAGCTGGCTACCATTGTTTTTTCGGGAACGGGGCAGGATATTGCTGTGGATGCACGGGAAATTGAGCTTGAAAATGGGGATCTTACCCTGCCTTCCAGTTATACTGTAGGAACGGGAATAGGGAAGCCGAGAAAATGGTTTTTGGGAGTGGAATACAGCGGATCTGAAGCCAGTGACTTCAGTAACCGCTCCTTTGCTTTAGAGGGCGCGACCTATAATAAATCTGCCAGCTACCGGGCGGGAGGTTATTTTATTCCGAATTATTCTTCCCTTACCAGCTATTTCAGCAGGATCGTTTACCGTGCAGGTGTAAGAATGGAGGAAACAGGGCTAAACCTTGACGGGGAAGACATCAATGAGTTTGGCATAACCTTTGGAGTAGGACTACCAGCAGGAAGGATGTTATCCAATGTAAATCTTGGATTCGAGTATGGTCAGCGCGGTACGACAGATTCAGGATTGGTTCAGGAAGATTTCTTCAGTGCTAAAATAAGCCTCTCTCTAAACGACAGATGGTTTGTGAAAAGAAAATTTGAATAATACTAATTTGGAATAAACCTTACACTATGAAAACTAAAGTTATATTATTTCTTTCAGGGGTGCTGTTGAGTACCGGAGCCTTGCAGGCGCAGGCTAATCAGGAGTGTGCTACTACGGCCTCTCTTGCATACAGCGATGCTAAAGCTAAAAATTACGAGGCTGCGTATCCAAGAATTCAGACCCTTCGAAAGGATTGTCCCTCATATAGCGTTGTAACTTATCAATATGGAGAAAGAGTTCTTAAAGACAAGCTTGAAAAGGCTCCTGCGGGAGAGAAAAAAGCTGTCGCTCAGGACCTGATCAAGTTGTATGAAGAGCGTCTTCAGTATTTTCCGGGTAAAACTAAAGCCGGGGAAGTTTATGCAGATATCGCCCAGGTGATGTATGACAATAAGATAGGAACTCCAGAAGAGCAGTATGCTGCTTTTGATAAAGCTTATAAGGAAGATAAAGACGCCCTGAACGCGAAATCACTTTATACCTACTTCTCACTATTGGTTGACCTGCAGGATGCCGGGAAAAGAGATCTTCAGGATGTGTTTTCTCAGTATGACGTGGTGATCGCTAAGGTTGAGGAAGAAGAAAATAAGATGGCTGAAGGCCTTGCAAAATTGATCGAAAAGCAGGAGGCTGGTGAAAAACTGACTTCTAAAGAAGAAAAAATGCTGAATGCCTACGAGATCAACTTAAAGGCGTACAGTACCGTTAGAGGTAGTATTAATGCCAAATTAGGTCAGCGTGCAGATTGTGATAACCTTGTACCTCTTTACAACAAAGAATTTGAGGCTAACAAAAGTAATGTTGAGTGGTTGAAGAGAGCTGCGGGAAGACTTTCTGGTAAAGATTGTACCGAAGATCCATTGTTCTTCAAATTAGTAGAGGCTTTACACCAGGCAGAACCATCAGCAAAATCTGCGCTTTACTTAGGACAGCTTGCAGATGCCGAAGGAAAAGCCAGCAAAGCTCTAGAGTACTATAACCAGTCTGCTGAATTGGAAACGAATCCAAAGGATAAAGCCAGAGTTTATTATAGAATTGCTGACGAATACAAGAGAAAAGGTCAGTTTGGACAGGCGAGAAACTACTATAGAAAAACGCTTCAGGCATTGCCATCCTACGGTAGAGCATATTTGCAGATCGCTAACATGATTGCCCAGAGCGCGAATAACTGTGGGAACACTGCCTTTGAAAAGAGAGCTGTGTACTGGTTGGCTGCAGATTATGCTGCGAGAGCAGGTCGTGTTGATCCTTCAATCAGCAGCACTGCTAACGAGACCGCTGCAGCTTACAGGGGTAGAGCGCCACAACGTTCTGATATTTTCCAGAGCGATATGCAGGGGAAAACTATCAACATTGGATGTTGGATAGGTGAAAGCGTACGCGTACCTAACTTGTAATATGAAATTAACATACGGGAATATTTTTATAAGCATTGTCACAATACTTTTTGTGGCAATGCTTTTTTCATGTGAGGGCAACCTGAAAGGGGTGCGGGAAATGGAAATGCCCGAAGATGCCCCACAGGCAATTGGTACCGGCATCAATCTTAAATATATTGATTCCGGGAAGGTAGTGGCCACCTTGAAAAGTGATAAAATGAGGGATTTCTCCAATAAAGATTTTCCTTACCGTGAATTTCCGGAGGGCCTGGAAGTGGAATTCTTCGGTGAAAAAGATGAAAAAAATACCGTTACAGCGAACTACGGGATCATATACGATCAAACAGGGTTGATAGACCTGCAGGGAGATGTTGTGGTGGTGACCAGTGACAGCACCCGATTAATGGCCGACCAGCTTTACTGGGACCAGGAGAATAACTGGGTATTCACAGACCGAAAAAATACCATCCGCTTTAAGAACGGGGCGGTTAATGAAGGTCAGGGTTTTGATAGTAATCAGGAATTCAGTAATTTTCGATCCAGGTCCAATGTGGGCGTACAAATAATTGAAGAAGAGAAAAAATGATGAAAATTTCCAAATTTTTCGAATTCGTCTACCTTGCGGCAGCAGCTTTTTTCCTGTATGAGGCGGTGCTGGTATGGGATACAGAACGAAACAAAGCCTATTTGTTCCTTCTCTTCGTGTTCATTGCGGTGTTCATGTTCTTCTTTAGAAGGCACTTCAGGAACAAATATCAAAACAGGAATAAGTAACCAGGGATGGCTTATGACATAATAATAATTGTCTGTTCCCTTATCCTTTCTGCTTTCTTTTCGGGAATGGAGATCGCTTACGTGTCAGCGAATAAGATCCATGTCGAGATCGAGAAAAAACAAAATGACTTCCTGGCGAAGGTTCTTACCCGGTTAACGCGCAAACCGTCCAAGTTTATAGCTTCTATGCTGGTAGGAAACAATATTGCCCTTGTGGTGTATGGTTTTTTTATGGGTGACCTGCTTATGGAATGGCTTGGAGGAATGGACCTTCAAAATGACTTTTTACGATACCTGGTCAATGATCTTAGCCTGTTGACCCAAACGGTGATTTCCACACTTATCATTTTGCTCACTGCGGAATTTTTACCCAAAGTATTTTTTCAGATCTATGCCAACACACTCCTAAAATTCTTTGCTCTTCCGGCATACCTGTTCTACCTGCTTTTTAGTGTGATCTCTTCTTTTATTATCTGGATATCAGATTTTGTGCTGAAACGTTTTTTTAAAACCGAAGGAGACGAGGTGCAACTGGCTTTCACAAAAGTTGAATTGGGAAATTACATCAACGAGCAGATGGAAAAAGTGGAAAAGGACCAGGAAATAGATACTGAAATTCAAATTTTTCAGAATGCGCTGGAGTTTTCCGAAGTGAAATCCAGGGAAGTAATGATCCCCCGTACCGAGATCGTGGCCGTGGACCTCACTACCGAACCCAAAGACCTGGTGCAAACTTTTACCGAGACAGGGCTTTCAAAGATCCTGGTCTACAAAGAAAATATTGACGATATTATTGGGTATATCCACTCCTTTGAACTTTTCAAAAAGCCTCCAACGCTAAAATCTATTTTATTGCCAGTGGTTTTTGTGCCTGAAACTATGCTGGTTAAAGATGTTTTGAACATTTTGATCAAAAAGAGGAAAAGTATCGCGGTGGTGATCGATGAATATGGAGGCACCAGCGGAATGATGACCGTAGAGGATATTGTGGAAGAGCTTTTTGGAGAGATAGAAGATGAGCACGATCCAGTGGTTCTGATAGAGGAAAAATTGGGTGAAAATCATTTTCTGTTTTCAGCAAGACTTGAGGTGGATTATCTAAACGAAACCTTTAAGCTCAACATTCCTATAGGCGAGAATTACGAAACGCTTGGCGGGTATATTGTAAATCATACCGAAGAAATTCCGCCAAAGGATGGCATTGTCCAGATCGACGAGTTTACTTTTCATATCAAAGAGGTCTCCAATACCAAGATCGAGTTGGTGGAAGTAAGGATTAAACCTCAGGATTAATTTTCCTCACATTTTGCGGATTTATAGTTTTTTAATATTCCTAAAAAGGTTATTTTCGCCTCCTATATTTTAGAATAAACATAATTAAAAATGGCAGTATTAAATAAAATAAGGCAACGTTCGGTTTTCCTGATCGTGATTATTGCTTTAGCGCTTTTCTCTTTTGTTTTGGCCGATGTTATCAGGAATGGTGGCATGGTTTCGCAAAAATCCCAGAATGTTATTGCGACCATCAATGGGGAAGATATTGAAAGAGAGCAGTTCGCAAGGCAGGTAGAGGCGTATCAGCGTAACCTGGGGCCGAATGCATCCACATCTCAGGCGGTGAATATGGTTTGGGACATGAATGTGCGCCAGGCGGTGCTTGAGCAACAATTTGAAGAGTTGGGGATTCGTGTGGAAGAGGCGCAGGTGAAAGAATTGCTTCGTCGTGAAATGGGAAACAACCCAAATTTTACCAATGAAGCGGGGATGTTTGACGAGAACAAACTGCGTGAATACGTTGCTACTTTGAAGTCTACTTCGCCTCAGGCATACCAGCAGTGGCTGGATTATGAGACTTCTGTAGGGAAATCTGCCCGTGAAGAGATCTACTTTAACCTTATTAAGGCCGGGGTAGGAGCTACACTTGCTGAAGGAAAGCTGGCTTTCAAATTCGCTAACGACAATGTTGATGTTGAATTTGTGAATATTCCATATACCTCAGTTCCCGATTCTGAAGTGGAAGTTTCCAAATCTGATATCAAAAAATATATCCAGGAGAATGAGGAGCGTTTTAAGACCGAAGCTTCAAGAGATATTCAATATGTACATTACACCGAAGTTGCTTCGGTAGAAGATGAAGCAGAGGTGAAAGCGGAGATCGGTGCGTTATTGAACGATAAAGTTGAATTCAACAATGTGACGAAATCTAATGACACCTTAGCAGGATTCAGTTCGACTGAAGATCTTGAAACTTTCGTTAATGAAAATTCAGATATTAAGTATGCTGACAGATTCGTTTTTAAAAGGAATCTTCCAAAAGAGCATGCAGATGCCCTTTTCAACCTGAACGAAGGAGAAACTTACGGGCCTTACAAAGATGCAGGTTCCTGGAAGATCTCGAGGGCTGTTGCTGTGAAGCAGATCCCAGATTCGGCTAAAGCAAGACACATTTTAGTTGCTTTCCAGGGTTCTCCGGTAGGACAGGGAACTACAAGAAGTAAAGCAGAAGCCAAAGAATTGGCAGACAGTATTTCTTCTGTGGTAAAGAACAATAAAGATAAATTCGCTGAACTGGCTTCAGAATTCTCTGCAGATGGTTCGAACAAAGAGCAGGCGGGAGAACTTGGCTGGTTTACGCCGGGTACTATGGTGCCTGCCTTCAATGATTTCGTGTTCACAAACAATGCGGGAACCATTGGTGTAGTGGAGACTCAGTTCGGGTTTCATGTGATCGATATCCAGGAGCAGACCGAAAAGGAAAAAGCTGTTAAGCTGGCTACTGTTTCAAGAGCTATTGAGCCTTCAGAAAAATCAATGAACAATCTTTTTGCCGAAGTGACCAAGTTTGAGCTTTCTGCGAGAGATGGAGATTTTGCGTCATTGGCAAAAGAAAACAATAAAGAAGTGAAACCGGTTAAAGAGATCCAGGAACTGGATGAGAACATTCCGGGAATTGGAGCTCAAAGAAACATTGTACAGTGGGCTTTTGAGGAGGATACTGAAGTTGGCGATATTAAGAGATTTGAAGTTCGTGATGGCTATGTAGTTGCACAGGTAACTGCGGCCAACAAAAAAGGAACAAGATCTGTTGAAGCTGCTTCTTCAGAAGTTATTCCGATCCTTCAAAAGCAGAAAAAAGCAGAGATCATCAAAAGCAAGATCTCCGGTAATGACCTGCAATCTATAGCACAAAGTCAGGGTGTACAGGTAAATACTGCTAATGCCGTTAACCGAAACAGTCCGACTCTTCCGGGAGTAGGTAGTGAGCCGACCGTAGTTGGTGCTGCCTTCGCGTTGGAGGAAGGTGCGGTTAGTAAGCCACTGGCAGGTGAAAAAGGAGTTTTTGTAGTGAAGGTACTTAAGAAGACCGAAGCTCCTGCTCCGCAATCTTACCGTCCTTACGCTGCAAGAGAGGCTTCTGCAAGAAGAACCACTATCAATACAGAAGTTTTCTCAGCACTTAAGAATTCTGCTGAGATAGAAGATAACAGGGCGAGATTTTATTAAGATCAGTCGCTGTCAAACATTAAAAAGCCCTTCAATTGAAGGGCTTTTTTTATGGGAAGGGCCTAAAAGTCTTATTCACGTGAACCTGTCCCCGTGCTTCGGGAGTTTCAGGTTCTCATTGAACCTTGAGTCAAACAAATTAGATTCTGAAATAAATTCAGAATGACGCTTTTAGGGCTTTTGAGATAGTTACCGATCCAAAAATGTGTTTTTAAAGGATCATTTTTGAATACGGAATGACCGTAGCATATCCCTTTTTTCTGAAGTAATCCTGCTCTGCCTCACCTCCGGTTGCCAGGATAAAGTCGCCTCCCCATCCGCCCAGGCTTTTTATGCCGCCGGGAAAATCAGGGAAAAGATCTGTCTTTACTTTTGGAAGGTTGATCAACTGCGAAATAATATTTTCATGGATCTCCAACAGCAGGTTGAATTCTGCCAGGCTGGTACAGGTGATCACCTGGTGGGTGATCCTGCTTATCTTTTCACAGGCTGTAAGAAGGGCCTCCTTTTCTTGCTTTTTGTAATGTGCGATAGATTCCCGGCTATTCTGTTTGCGGTTCAGGTGGACAAAAAAGAGGTGATCTTTGAAGGAGGGTTGGAAAGATGTGGTGAGGATGCTTCTTCCGCTTTCTGTAAGTTCGTAAGTTATTGGCGAATTTTCTATGGCCACGGCAACATCGTACCCGCTGCCGCCAAAGGTCTTTTTTAGCAGCTCAAATGGGTCTATAGAGAACCATTTCGCGATGTTGGCGATTAGGGTGGAGGAAGTGCCCAGGCCCCAGTCCAAAGGAAATTCAGTACGCGTAATCACTTTAAAGCCTCTTCCGTCGGAAAGTATCTGGGGGTTAGCCTTGTGCGCTTCTATTAAAGCTGAAATAAGCCGATCTTTGGTTGTGTCGGCTTTTATGTCTCTTGTGACATTACCTGTGATCTCTTCAGAAGCTATCCTGGTCTCAAACCAGATATTTTCTTCCTGGTCATAGGCTGTCCAGCTCACAAATGGATCGGTCGTTCCTGTCACCTCCATACTTTGGCCGAACCTGGTTGGAAGGGCCAGAGCTGCAGCTCCATCCAGGACCACATATTCCCCGGTGATAAGCAGTTTTCCGTGGCTGTAGAATTTTTGCATTAGCTTCTCAGGGTTTTCAGGGCTTCTTCCACCGCGCTGTGGGAAACATTGTGTTTTTTGAAATGTGAAACCAATGCCTCCTTTTCTTTTGGGGTGGCGTTGAGCTGGTTTAAAATGTTCATCAGGTGCATTTTCATATGTCCCTGCTGAATTCCCGTAGTGATAAGGGATTTTACCGCCGCGAAATTCTGTGCGAGCCCTGCGACCGCTACGATCTTCATGAGATCTTCGGCTGAAGGTTTTTGTAATATTTCCAGTGCGATCCTGGAAAGCGGATGCAACCCTGTAAGACCTCCTACCGTTCCAAGTGCCAAAGGGATTTCCATCCAAAACCTGAAGATTCCGTCTCTTACATCTGCATGGGTGAGACTGGTATATTGACCGTCTTTGGTAGCATAGGCATGAATGCCGGCCTCAACGGCCCTAAAATCGTTTCCTGTGGCGAGGACCACGGCGTCAATGCCGTTCATGATGCCTTTATTGTGGGTCACGGCCCTAAAAGGTTCTGTTTCGGCTATTTTTAATGCTCTCACGAATTTTCCTGCAAAAGCCTCTCCTGTGAGTCCGTGATCGGCCAGCTCTTCCACCGGGCAGGAAACTTCGGCCCGCACCAGGCAATTGGGCACATAATTGGAAAGTATGCTCATCACGATCTCAACGTCTTTTTCAGCAGAATCGAAAGCCTCATATATTTGGGCTGCCGCTTTAAAGGTCTCTGCAAATCTTTCCAGGCAGGAGTTAATGAAATTGGCTCCCATGGAATCCTTCGTCTCAAAGGTGCAATGCAGCTGGTAGTAATTGGCTAAGGCTTCAGTTTTGTCCCTTAATTCAATATTTGTGACGCCGCCCCCTCGTTTTTTCATGTTTTTGACCAATGGCTCAACTGCTTCCAGTAGTCCCGGTTTTGTTCTTCGGAAAAATTCCACCAGCTTCTCTTTTTCTCCCGAATACATGAAATGCACCTGCCCTATTTTCTGGGTTCCCAGAACTTCAGCTTTAAATCCCCCTCTTTTTCCCCAGAATTTTGCCGCTTTACTGGCGGCCGCGATCACCGAACTTTCCTCTATGGCCATGGGAATTGCATACCTATAGCCGTTGATCATGAAATTGGGAGCGATCCCAAAGGGCAGGTAATAATTTGAAAGCGTGTTCTCGGTAAATTCTTCGTGGAGTTGCTGCAGACTGGAATCTGGGTTCCAGTATTGTTTCAATACCTGTGCGGCAGTCTGCGAATCTTTAAGATAAGTGTTGTTCAGCCAGTTGATCTTCTCTTCTTTGGTAAGCTTGGAAAATCCGGAAATAGGGTCGATCATCATTTTCAATTTGAGAGTCCAAAGATACAACTACTGTGTTTATTGACATATTTTCGACGCTGTTCTATCTTGTTGGTTTCTAAAGTGATAAATTTTTGCCCCTTTCCGAAGGGATTCAAGCCGCGATTTCTTTAACATCTTGTTATGATTTAACACTGAAAAACCTGTTTTTTAGCCGAATTTTTATTAAACTTGGCAATCAAATTTTATTTAAACTTCAGAATGAAATATGCTTTCGGGCTTTTGTCCTTTTTTCTAACGTTTAACGCGTTAGTCTCTGCACAACAAAAACAAATCACACTCGAAGAAATTTGGGACGGCACTTTTAGGCAGGAACGCCTGGAATCGCTTCAGTCGCTTAACAATGGAAAAGAATATGTGGTCCTTAATTTTGACCGCAAGAACAAAACTTCTTCCATAGATGTGTTTTCCTATAAAACAGGAGAAAAAACCCGAACCTTATTGAATAGTGGTGATCTTGACGAAATTAACTATTTCGCAGATTTCGAATTTAACGAAGATGAATCCAAGATCATCCTGGCTACAGAAGTTGAGTCTATTTATCGTCGCAGTACCCGTGGAATTTTTTACGTGTATGACGTGAAAAGTGGAGAGCTCCAGAAGATTTCCGAAGAAAAGATACAGGAGCCGACCCTTTCTCCAAACGGGAAGAAAGTGGCATTCGTGGCCGATAATAACATCTTCATCAAAGATCTTACTTCTGGAGAGGTGGTGCAGGTGACCAGTGACGGAGAAAAGAACAAGATCATCAACGGGATCACAGACTGGGTGTATGAGGAAGAGTTCTCATTTGTACAGGCATACCAGTGGAATAAGACCGGTGAAAAGATCGCTTTTTTGAAATTTGATGAGACCGAAGTTCCTGAATTCTCCATGGATGTCTACGGGCAGGATCTTTATCCTTCAAAGTCAACCTTTAAATATCCAAAAGCAGGGGAGAAGAATTCTGTTGTTTCCCTGCACATATATGATGTTTCGAAAAATGAGATCTCAAATGTTGATCTGGGAGATTATTCAGATTTCTACATTCCGCGCATAAAATGGACCAACGATCCTTCAGTTTTAAGTGTGCAGGTATTGAACCGCCACCAGAATGT
>CAZNFK010000020.1:11107-16022 GCA_964572365.1 uncultured Flavobacteriaceae bacterium
AGCACCGAGAACGGAAGCATCAACCGCGATGTCTTCTCCATCAATGCCAATGGAAAGAACAAGAAACAGTTAACTGAGAAGATCGGGCAGAACAGTGCGGATTTTAGCGCCGATTACACTTATTTCATCAATAGCTACACCAGTGCGACCACGCCATATGAATTCACGTTGCACCAGGCAAAGAATGGAAAACTGGTAAGGAATATTAAAGATAACAAGGCACTTTTAAAGCAGATCTCAGAATATGATTTTTCGCCCAAAGAATTTTCAACTATTGAAGTAAATGGCGCGGAACTGAACATGTGGATGATCAAGCCTTCAGATTTTGATCCGGCTAAAGAATATCCGCTGTTCATGGCACAATATTCCGGACCGGGATCACAGACGGTTTCAAATACCTTCTATGGGACAAATGATTACTGGTACCAGCTATTGGCTAACAAAGGTTACGTAGTTGTGGCGGTAGATCCACGTGGGACCGGCTTCAAGGGAGCTGATTTCAAAAAAGTGACTCAGAAGGAACTTGGAAAATACGAAGTAGAAGATGTGATAGCTGTAGCCAAAAAGCTGGGACAGCGAGAATACATCGATGCTGAAAATATTGGTATCTGGGGATGGAGTTACGGAGGATTCATGTCTTCAAACGCGCTTTTGCAGGGCAATGATACTTTCTCAATGGCCATCGCCGTTGCTCCTGTGACCAGTTGGAGGTTTTATGATTCCATTTACACCGAAAGATATATGACCACTCCGCAGGAGAATCCTTCAGGATACGATGAGAACTCTCCAATAAACCACGTGGAAAAATTAAAAGGAGATTATCTCCTTGTTCATGGAACGGGTGATGACAACGTGCATGTGCAAAACACAATGCGAATGATAGAGGCCCTGGTACAGGCAAACAAGCAATTTGACTGGGCGATCTATCCCGATAAGAATCATGGAATCTATGGAGGCAATACCCGTCTTCACCTGTACACCCTAATGACCGATTTCATTGAAGATCATTTAAAAACAAATTCTAACAACTAATAAATCCCTATAATGGCAACTACTGCAACACCAGCAACTAAAAAAGAATTATTTGGACATCCGGTAGGTTTATACGTTCTGTTTTTTACTGAAATGTGGGAACGCTTTTCCTACTACGGAATGCGCGCCATCCTGGTATTATACCTGGTTAGCGCAACCCAGGGAGGAAATGCCGGACTTGGCTGGACCAATGCCGAAGCTTTGGCGTTATATGGCTGGTATACCATGCTGGTATATGTAGCTTCTATTCCGGGTGGGATCATTGCCGATAAACTGCTCGGCCAAAAGAAAACCGTATTGGTAGGAGGAATAGTCCTCGTGGCTGGTCACGGAATCCTGGCGGTTGAAGAAATGTGGGCCTTTTATACCGGTCTCGGTTTGATCATCGCGGGGGTTGGGATGCTGAAACCCAATATCTCAACTATGGTAGGTGGCCTTTACAAAGAAGGAGATATTAGAAGGGATAAAGGATTTACTATTTTCTATATAGGGATCAACCTGGGAGCTTTCCTTTCCAGTTTGATCGTAGGTTATGTGGGTGAAAACATTGGATGGCACTGGGGCTTTGGGCTTGCAGGTATAGCCATGGCTTTAGGACTTCTTGTTTACCTTTGGGGTCAAAAGTATCTTCGTAATGTAGGAAACCTGCTTTCAAAGGCAGAGCGCGATGAAGGAGCATCTTTTGGAGGTATGTTCAAAGATCTTTTCAAATCTCCTTTGCAATTGACCATAACTGGAATTTTAATGGCTTTTTCGATCTATTGGGTGGTCATGGAAGATCTGGCTTACGGATTCCTGTTCATTTTTCTTACTCTCGTAACAGCCATGATGTTGATGGTTTATAAAGACCTCACCAGCCAGGTGATGAAAGACCGTTATGTTGTAATGCTTCTTTCATTTATCCTTGTGATTGTGTTCTGGGGCGCCTTTGAACAGGCCGGTGGTTTGATGAACATTTATGCCCTTGAAAAAACAAACAGGTCTTTGCCTTTTAGCCTTCCGCTGATTGGAGATGAAGTTCCCGCTTCCTGGTTCCAATCGCTTAACGCATTATTTATAATCATTTTCGGAGTGATCGTAGCTAACTTCTGGGCTAAGAGGAAACTAAAAAGCAAGGAGGCTTCTTCCATTTTTAAAATGGCAGTCGGGGTGATCATCATGGGACTCGGTTTTGTCTTTATGGTCTTCGCATCTATGCAGTTCCAGTCAAACGGATCTTCAGCTATGTACTGGCTCGTATTGGCTTACCTTTTCCATACCATTGGGGAGTTGAGTTCATCTCCTGTAGCCCTTTCCTTTATCACTAAACTCGCGCCTGTAAAGTATGCCTCTCTTATGATGGGGGTTTATTTTGCGGCGACTGGTCTTGGTAATAAGGTTGCAGGAATTGTAGGAGAATTATCTTCGGAAGCCGGAGATCAAACCATATTCATGGGGATCACCATCTTCACTGTAGCCTTTGCAACCATTGTATTGCTTATGCTTAAACCTCTGAAACGTCTTACCCACGGAGTGGAAGACGAGGAGAGGGAATTGCCTCAACAGGAGAATTTTGAACTGGGCGATGAAGATATCGTAGACAAAGAAGAATATAAGCGTAAAAAATAATGGCAGCAGCAGTTTCCACGGCAGATAACGATTTTTTTAAATCTAATGTCTTAGGACATCCTGCCGGCCTTTTTGTTCTTTTCTTTACCGAAATGTGGGAGCGCTTTTCATTCTACGGAATGAGAGTGCTTTTGGTCAACTTTTTGACCATGGCCATCGTTGGGGTAGATAATCCCGGATGGGGCTGGTCAATGGAGAACGCAGGAGCCCTTTTTGGAACATACGCGGGTTTGCTATACTTGACTCCAATTCTTGGAGGTCTCGTAGCCGATAAACTTACCGGTTACAGGTGGGCTGTTATCATTGGTTCTATAATCATGACCCTGGGGCATGCTTTCATGGCCATGGAAACGGAGTTTTCGCTCTATTTTGGTTTGGGGTTGCTCGTAATCGGTACCGGGTTCTTTAAACCCAGCATCACTTCTATTATTTCTGAAATGTATGAGGGCAAGCCCGATAAAAAAGATGGTGCGTACACCATTTTTTATATGGGTGTGAATGCCGGAGCTTTCTTCGGAATGATGCTATGCGGTTATCTGGCTGAAAAAATAGGCTGGAGCTGGGGCTTTGGCTTGGCGGGAATTTTTATGCTTCTCGGGACTTTGCAGTTCTGGCTGGCTAAACCGCTCTTCGGAAAGATCGGTGGGGTGCCCGATAAAGAGAAAGAAGTTCATGAAATTGAAGAAGAGGAAAGAAAAGGAGTAAAAGACCACAAACACAATCCGTTCACTTTGATGGATAAAATTTTGGTGGTAGCAGCTTCTACCATTGGGTTTCTGTATCTTATTAATGACCCGCTTTCAAGAATAGCCGATCTTAACCTTTTACCTGTGGTAATGCCTTTCGACTTCCAGGGAGAACCGTTTTCAGGACCTTTGGGAATGGCGATAATAGGGTTGGCTTTGTTCCTGATCCTGGTGATTTCGAGGTTGCGGAGATATGCTAAAGTGGTAAGGGATCGTCTGATAGCGGTAGTCATTTTTGCCTTTTTCACCGTTTTCTTCTGGATGTCTTTTGAACAGGGAGCTTCTTCTTTGATCGTTTTTGCTCGTGACTCGGTTGACCGGCAACTCATAGGAACCGGCGCAACAGTTTTCAATACGGTGAATGCATTGCTTACAGTAGTACCATTGATGATCATCACCTGGGTTTTATACCTGCTTTGGAAACGAACCTTTAAACAGATCCCGGGTTCAAATATGGTTTTGGCGATTTGTTTTACCGGGGTGTGGGGAATTGTTCTTTGGATGCTTTACCGCGAGTTTTCTGCCGATGTTACCGAGATCACCGTTTCCTGGTTCAGTATACTAAACTCATTCTTTATCATCGTATTCGCTTCGTTCTTTTCCAAATGGTGGGAAAGTAAATACAATCCTTCCGCAGCATGGAAATACAGCTTCGGCCTTATCCTGCTTGGTTTCGGATTTGGATTGCTGGCGTTTGGCTCAAGCGGCCTGGCCGAAGGTGCTAAGGTGAGCATGATCTGGTTGATCCTGGCTTATCTTTTCCATACTCTGGGAGAACTGTGTTTGTCGCCTCTTGGACTGTCTTATGTGAGTAAACTGGTGCCGGCAAGAATGATCGCTTTCATGTTCGGAATGTGGTATCTGGCTATTGCAATTGGTAATAAACTTGCCGGTTCCTTTGGAGGAATGATCACAGAGATCACCGAGAAATATGATCTTTCTACCTTTTTCCTGATCTTTACTTTTATACCTGTTGGTGCAGGTGTTTTGGTGGCTCTCCTCAATCCTTTACTGAAGAGATTGATGCACGGGATCAAGTAAGAAATTTTTAATATATTTATGATGCGCCCTTCCAAACGAAGGGCGCATTTTATTTAACTTCGGAATAGTTATTGGAAAAGCAGACTTATGAGAAAGATTATTTTGAACATGTTATTCCTGGTTTTTCTGGGAACCGGACTTAATGCGCAAGAGATAAAATGGATGACCATGAATGAGGCATTGGAAGCCCAGGAAAAGAAGCCGAAAAAGATATTTTTGGATGCCTACACCACCTGGTGCGGGCCCTGTAAATTGCTGGACAGAAATACCTTTTCCAATGAAGATGTGGCTTCCTTCATCAATAAACATTACTACCCGGTAAAATTCAACGCAGAAGGAACCGAAGAGGTTCGCTATAAGGACAGATCCTTTGGCAACCCGAATTATGATCCTAACCGCCGCGGGAGAAACAGTCAGCACGATTTTGCCAGGGCAATGAAAATCACGGCTTATCCTAGCCTGGTGTTCTTTGATGAGAATGGAGAACT
>CAZNFK010000020.1:16122-29008 GCA_964572365.1 uncultured Flavobacteriaceae bacterium
CAATGAAAATCACGGCTTATCCTAGCCTGGTGTTCTTTGATGAGAATGGAGAACTAATTGGGCCTATCCCCGGGTATCGAACCCCGCATCAACTTGAATTGTTCCTGAAGCTATTCCTGGAAGAAGATTATAAAAAGATCACCACGCCCGAAGCTTTTAGAGAGTACTCAAACAGCTTTGAAAATGAATTTGATGTAGCGAACAAATAAATGTCTCAAGGCATCACAAAAGCTCCCTTTTCACCTGTGTGGTGGAAAGGGAGTTCTTTTTTCGCGGCCGTAAGTTTCCACCTGTTGATAAGAGATCTGTAATTACTTCCATCGGCCAGGATGATTTGGGGATCCAGCTGCTCAACAATACGTTCCAGGTTGATCTTTGGGGAGCCGGATAAAAGAAGGTATTTCGGCTTTAGCTTTTGGGTATAGATCGCAGTGCTGTCAATAAGAAGCAGGTAGTCTTCTTGTATTTTATAAACATTCCTTGGCGGCAGAATTTTCACCTCTGAAATTCCTGCTCCAACCCGGTAATTTTTGATCATGGGAAGATTGTTTATATCATCTGAATTGTGGAAAATCGTTAGTCTTTCCTGCTCTTGCTTTGCTATAATGGTATTTTTGGTCCTGTGTAAAATCAGCAAGCTTTCTCCTGAAGAAGCTGCAATTTTAAATATCGCAGTAGCCTGGATCAGGATAACCGATATTAATAAGATCATAAGTTTTCGGAAAGAGAAGGAGTAGACAAGCAGCAGCAGGAAAAGCAATAAAGAGTAAAAAATTAGTACCTGATCAATGCTGAAAGGAATATCGGAAAAAAGAAACTTTTCCTGTTTTGCAATTTCAGCAACAAAAGAATTTAGCAGCCTAATGATTCCGCTGAAAACTGAAGTGAGGATCCCGGGTAAAAGATCAAGGCTTGCCAGGATGATCACCAGGATACCGGTTCCTAAAATTAATCCGAGAAATGGAAGGATCAGGAGGTTGGAAAGAAAGAACAATCCGGGGAATTGATGAAAATAGAACAAGCTTAACGGCAGCACTCCTGCCTGTGCCGCAATAGTGGTGGTGAGTATTCCCCACAGGTATTTGAAAAATGTGTTTTGCGGCAGGATCAGGTTGTAGAGCAGCGGTTGAATAAGAAAAATGGCCAGAACTGCGGCGTAGCTTAGCTGAAATCCAACTTCAAAGATCCATTGAGGCCTTATCAACACCAGGAGAAGAAGGGAGAGGAAGAGCGAGTTGACACTGCTGCTGCGCCTGTTTAGCTGAATTCCTATCGCCAAAAAACTGAACATGGTTACCGCCCTCACCACAGATGGCGACAAGCCGGCTAGAACAGCAAAACCCCATAAGATCAAAATGATCAAAAATATTTTCAGAATTTTCCCTTTTTTGAACATATCAAGAGGGGAAAACAGGTAATTGAGTAAAAGCAGGATTATTCCCACATGAAGACCGGAAACTGCCAGAATATGAATGGCACCGGCTGCGGCGTAGTTATTATAGGTTTCGGTGGAAATATCTTGTTTTTGGCCCAATAGCAGGGCTTGTACGATCGCCAATTCTGCGGGTTGAAAACCATTCGACCTTAGATCTTCTGAAATGGTTTCCCGCAAAGATGCAGCTTTAGAAAATAGGTCGTGAGCAGCCTGTATTTGTACATATTTGCCCGACTGAAGATTTACCTGGCCGTGTACCCCTCTGATCCCCATGAACCTGCTATAGTCGAACTGGTGCGGATTTAGCGGGGATGGGATCTTTTTTATTTCGGTCACCATCAGGAGTCTTTCCCCAACCTTAAGAGGGCTTTTAGCGGAATCTTTGGGGGAAAGAACAAGGATTTTTCCGTGAGAGGGGGAGTTATCTACGGCTTCTACTTCGGCAACAGACTTGTTATTGAAGAGATCGGGTTTAAGAGCCTCTTTGATCCTTACCTGCAGCACAGGATTGTTTTCCGAAGAAACTTCTGAAGAGATCTTTTGAAGATAATGTGATTTTTGGTTTTGCGGAAGGTG
Source organism: uncultured Flavobacteriaceae bacterium (assembly GCA_964572365.1). Lineage (GTDB taxonomy): Bacteria > Bacteroidota > Bacteroidia > Flavobacteriales > Flavobacteriaceae > Salinimicrobium. The sequence goes on from CAZNFK010000020.1 coordinate 18,134, forward strand.
TATGACGGCAGTAAAAATTCCGAGGAAAAAGAACAGTATCCAGACCAGGATACCCAAAAATGCATCCTGAAAAAGCTTTTTTCGAGACCTGAAATATTCCACCAAAAAGATAAGAAAAATACTTCCCAGTAGCACAAAAGCAAGTGTAACCGTTGGTTCGGTATAAAACCCGGTAATGACACCCGCAAGCAATACGAGTGTGAATTTGATGATTGGAGAATTAAGAGATTTCATTATCAGGGGATTACCCAAGATAATGATTTATTGAATACGTCTCGCCATTACAAAATGGTCCTGCCAATATTTTTCTGCGAGCGAAGAAATGATCACGCCCCTGGAAATGGTGGAATGAATGAAAAAGATCCCCTGCTCGGCGATGTCTACAACGAGGCCGACGTGATTGATCACTTTCTTTTTCCTGTTCGTTTGAAAGAACAAAAGATCCCCGGTTACCACTTCGGCCAGGTCCAGTTTTTTTCCCAATTGTGCCATGTCCCGGGACGTCCTTGGGAGGGGAATGTCTTCTTTTGAGAAGGCGGTGTACACCAAACCCGAACAATCCATGCCGGCGGTGGTTGTTCCTCCATACTTATAGCCGGTGCCAAGGTACTGCTTGGCGTATTCGGCAATTTTGGAAATAAGGGCTTCTTCTGAAGTAAGGGATTCTGAAGTTTCTTCAAAAGCCAGTTCTGATTCTTCTTCTTCAACAATTTCTTCTTTTGTTTGCAAAATGGATGGGGGTTCTTCAGAATGTAAAGTTCTTTCCCCAATGCCTCTTTGAGATCCGCAGGAGGCAAGGAAAATTGGAAGAAGCAGGAAAAACAGTCTGAACAGCTTCATTCCTCCGAAATCTTTTTATAGATAAGCTGCGCGGTCTTTTCGCTAGCCCCGGTGCCACCGAGCTTTTGCTCCAGTTCATAATATTCTGAAAACATCTTTTTACGATGTTCTTTAGAAAGGATCTTTTGCAGCTCTTTTTTGACATTCTTTTTGTTGAAATCTGACTGGATCAATTCTTTTACCACTTCCCGATCCATGATCAGGTTCACAAGGGAAATATAATCCAGGTTGATGACCCGTTTAGCGATCTGGTAAGAGATGAAGTTGCCTTTGTAGCAAACCACTTCAGGAACTTTGAAAAGAGCGGTTTCCAGGGTCGCCGTACCCGAAGTTACCAGCGCCGCGGTTGCCACCCCTAAAACATCGTAAGTTTTGTTCATCACAAGATGAACGTTCTTCTTCGCTATAAACGGCTGATAGAATTCCGGTTCTTGGCTGGGTGCCCCGGCTATCACGAACTGGTATTCTTTAAAATCATCGGTCACGCTTAGCATGGTTTTGAGCATCTTCACGATCTCCTGTTTCCGGCTGCCCGGTAACAAAGCGATCACCGGCCGGTCATCCAATCCATTTTCGGCTTTGAATTTTTCCATGTTCACAGGAGGCCTGTGTGCAATGGCATCAATAAGAGGGTGTCCCACGAAATGAACGTCATAGTCGTGTTTCTTCTCGTAGAACTCTTTTTCAAATGGCAATATCACGTACATTTCATCAATGTCACGTTTGATATCGGTTATTCGGTTTTCCTTCCAGGCCCAGATCTGTGGGGAAACATAGAAATGAGTTTTATACCCTTCTTTTTTGGCCCATTTGGCGATTCGAAGGTTGAAGCCGGGATAATCCACAAAAATAATTACGTCCGGTTCAAAATTCTTTATGTCTGTTTTGCAGAAAGAGATGTTCCCAAGGATGGTCTTAAGATTCATGAGGACTTCGGCAAACCCCATAAAGGCTAGATCGCGATAATGTTTAACGGGAGTGCCACCTTCTGCAGACATGAGATCACCTCCCCAAAACCTGAAAACAGCGTCAGGATCCACCTTTTTCAGTTCCTTCATAAGGTTGGCCGCATGTAAGTCTCCCGAAGCTTCTCCTGCTATGATGTAGTACTTCATGTTAGATGATCTTTAGAACAGCAATTACCAAAGCTGCCAGGATAGTGGCCAGTAATACTCCCCGTGCACGGTAAGGATGGTCTTTCTTCAGGAAAATGAAAAAAGGGAGGAAGTTTAAAATGGCACCTGCCGTGATGAGCGTGCCCATGAAATCTTTTTCGATGGATTCTGTGATGGTCTGGATCACAGAGGCTTCAGAAAAGATAAGGATATAGATGAGCATTCCAACAGTGTTGGCCAATATACCTGTTAAAAAGCCGATCAAAATTTCTTTTTTAATCATTCAGGTCCCAGGTTTTTAAATCGCGGAGAAATTGGTGTGCAGTAAGGTCAAATTGCACGGGAACCACCGAAACATAACCCTGGGCCAGCGCATATTCATCACTGTCTTCTCCTTCATCCTCATTCACGAATTTGCCCGAAAGCCAGTAGTAATCCCTCCCCTGCGGATTTGTTCGTTTATCGAATTCCTCTTCCCACCTCGCGTTAGCCTGGCGACAAACCTTGATTCCTTTTATTTCCGATTCTTTTAACTTCGGAAGGTTGACGTTCAAAACCACCCCTTTTGGAAGTCCGTTCTTCAACACATTCTTGGTAATCCTTTTGACATATTTTTTGGAAGGTTCAAAGTCGGCGTTAAGGGAATAATCCAGCAAAGAAAAACCAATTGCCGGGATGCCTTCAATTCCGGCTTCAACAGCCGCACTCATGGTTCCCGAATAGATCACGTTGATCGAGGAATTAGAACCGTGGTTGATGCCGCTTACACACAGGTCGGGTTTGCGGTGCAGGATCTCCTGCGTAGCGATCTTGACACAATCTGCGGGAGTACCCGAACAGCTGTATTCTTTGTGTTTATAGGTTTCTTTTACCGTTACCTGGTCACAAAACAAAGTGTCGCTAATGGTAATAGCGTGTCCCATCCCGCTTTGAGGGCTATCGGGGGCAACGACTATAACGTCTCCCAGCTGTTTCATGACTTCTATGAGAGCCCTGATTCCCGGTGCGGTGATTCCATCATCATTTGTTACCAAGATCAGGGGCTTTTCCTGTGACATTTGTGAAAATTTTATGGCTGCTAAATTAAAGCAATTTCCTGAGGAAAACGTTATATTCGTAGTTTAACAAATTTGAAGTGGCTGTGCAAGGTTGGCATAGTTTTTACTGTATTAAGGGGAATACTAATGATGAAAATACGTAGCATAATGAGAAGGAATTATAAATTACTGGTGCTGGTACTGCTTTTTGCCGCAGCCTCTTGTAGCTTTACTACAAAAACATTTAATGATCCCAATAAAGACAAAACGCTGATCGAATTGATCACTTATGTTCTTGAAAATGGACATTATGATGCAAAGATCATGGATGACTCCTTCTCAAAAGAGGTGTATAAGGATTATTTGGAAAGTATTGATCCTTTGAAAAGGTATTTCTATGCGAGTGATATCGAGGAGTTTCAGAAATTTGAAGACCAGATCGATGATCAAATAAAGAACAGTGAGATCACCTTTTTTGATCTTACCCACACTCGTCTCGTTCAGCGAATGGAAGAGGCAGAGGAGATCTACAAAGATATACTGTCTAAGCCCTTTGACTATTCCAAAAAAGAAGCTCTTGATACAGACTATGAAGAGCAGGATTACGTGAACAGTAAAGAGGAAATGAGAGAGCGCTGGAGAAAACAATTAAAGTTTTCTGCCATCGCTAATTTCTATGACAAGAAAAAAGAACAAAAAGCGGAGCTGGAAAAAGATCCCGATTATGAGGTCAAAAGCGATAAGGAGCTGGAGGCTGAAGCCCGCGAACTTACCCTTTCATCATTAGAAGAGTATTTTGATTTTAATGACGATCTTGAACGTAAAGACTGGTTTTCGATTTATGTTAATGCGATAGTAGAGGAATTTGATCCGCATACCTTTTATTTCGCACCTCAGGATAAAGACCGGTTTGACATGGCCATGAGCGGAAAATTGGAGGGAATTGGAGCACGACTTCAAAAGAAGAACGACAATGTGAAGATTGTAGAGATCATTTCCGGAGGTCCTGCCTGGAGAGGTGAGGAAGTTGAAGTGGGGGATGAGATCCTCAAAGTGAAGCAGGAAGATGAGAAAGAAGCCGTAAGCGTGGTAGGAATGAGATTGGATGATGCGGTAAGCCTCATCAAGGGCCCAAAAGGCACCAAAGTGACTCTTACCCTTAGGAAAGTAGATGGTACAATAGAAGAGGTGGAGATAACTCGTGATGTGGTTGAAATTGAAGAAACTTATGCGAAAACCTCGATGGTAGAAAAGAATGACCGCCTTTACGGGGTGATAAACCTTCCGAAGTTCTATTTTGACATGGAGAACTATTCTGAAAGGAATGCAGCGAGTGATGTAAAACAGGAGATTATTCGGCTTAAAGAACAGGGAATGGAAGGGCTTGTAATAGACCTTCGAAATAACGGGGGAGGTTCGCTTAAGACCGTTGTGGATATTGCCGGTTTATTCATCAAAGAAGGGCCGATTGTGCAGGTGAAATCTAAACTGGAAGGTCAGGAAGTATTGAAAGATACAGATCCTTCAGTATTATGGGATGGCCCTCTGGTAATCCTTGTTAATGAACTTTCGGCATCGGCTTCAGAAATACTTGCGGCTGCCATGCAGGATTACAAAAGAGCGATCATTATTGGAAGTAAACAAACCTACGGAAAAGGAACCGTTCAAAATGTACTCGACCTGAACAGGTGGGTGAGGAACAGCGACCTTGGCGACCTTGGAGCGCTAAAAATAACTACTCAGAAATTTTATCGGGTGAACGGAGGATCCACTCAGCTTGAAGGAGTGAAGAGTGATGTAGTGGTTCCCGATAGGTACAGCTACATTGACATAGGAGAAAAAGACCAGGAGAATCCGCTTCCATGGGATCAAATAGAAGCAGCGAAATTTAAAGAATGGGACGGTTATATAGACTTTGAAGAAACTCTTTCCAACAGTAAGAAGAGAATGGCCCAAAATGAGCATCTGAGATTGATCGAGGAAAATGCCGAATGGATCAGGGACCAAAGAAATGATAAGTCTTTCCCGTTAAGCTTTGAAGAGTATAGGGCAGAGATGGAGAGCAACGAGGAGCAGGCTAAACGCTTCAATAAGATCTCAGAGTACGAATCAAATCTTACTTACGAGTCCCTGCCTTATGAGAAAGAACTTTTTACAACCGACACGGTTTTAGCTGAAAAAAGACAAAGATGGCATGAGAACTTGAGCAGTGATGTCTATATGGAAGAAGCTGTGAATGTTCTTGAGGACATGAAAATGAACAATATCAGGAAATCTGGCGTGGCACAGATCAAAGAATAAAAAGGAATTACTATAAACAAAAAACCTTCTGTTTACAGCAGAAGGTTTTTTTATGTGGTGTTCTTTTCAAGTTCCGGAAGTAAAAGGAGCTACCAGAAAGACATCCTGTCGGCATCCAGTTTTATAAAGATAAAGAGTAGAATGGTGAACCCCCATAATCCTGAACCTCCATAACTAAAAAAAGGAAGTGGGATCCCTACGGTAGGGAAGATACCTATCACCATTCCAATATTTACAAAGAAGTGGACGAACAGAATCCCCACTACGCTGTAACCATATACCCGGTTGAACTGTGACTTCTGTCTTTCGGCAAGGTGAAGTATTCGCAGCATCAAAAAAATGAAAAGAAGGACTACTACCGTGCCGCCAACAAACCCCCATTCTTCACCTACTGTGCTGAAGATATAATCAGTGTGCTGTTCGGGAACAAAATTTCCTTTGGTTTGAGTACCCTGGGTCCAGCCTTTCCCAAGCCAGCTTCCGCTGCCTATGGCTATTTCACTTTGATTGGTGTTATATCCAATTCCGCGATTGTCGACTTCCTTACCTAATACAATATTGAAACGGTCTCTATGTCGTTGCTCAAAAATGTTCTCAAAAATGTAATTAACCGAAAATGATAGTGCCGTGGCAACAATTAACATACTTATATAGGCTATTGCACCCGGTTTTCTCCTTTTCCTTAAAAAATAAAATAACAGTAAAACAACGGCTGCACCACCCGAAACCCAGAAAGGGTTAAAAACGAGGGTTAGCACGAATACTAGTATTCCCAATCCGCCAATGATCAGGTAAACTCCCGAAAGGCCTTCCCGGTATAGCGGAAAGAAAAATGCGGCATATACCATGGCGCTTCCTGCATCGGGTTGTGGCAGGATGATCAGGGCGGGTAAGGCGATTATGATAAAGGCCTTGAACTGGTCCCCGAGATTTTTGATGTTCGTTTGTATATCACTGGTGAATTTCGCGAGGGCAAGGGCAGTAGCCACTTTCGCGAATTCAGCCGGTTGAATGGTAAAACCTCCAATGGCGTACCAGGAAGTGGCTCCGTTGATGGTCTTTCCGAAGAAAAAGAGTCCAATAATACTAAACAGGGAAAAGACGTAGATGACGCTTGCAAACCGTTCATAGAACTTCGCTTCCAGGGAGAGCAGGATCACTATGAGAAAGACGCTTAGTATGATCCAGAGCATCTGTTTGCCATAGATATAGTCCAGGTCAAAAAAGGAAGTTGCGGTATCGTCCAATGAGGCCGAATAGATATTGATCCACCCAATGCTCACCAGTAAAAAATACAAGAGAATGCTTAGCCAGTCAAATTGTGAAATGGTCTTTGACATTAACTACTGGTTGATTTTAAACGGTTCTCCACTAAGGGGTTTGGCGTATTCTTCTTCCAGGCTATGGGTAAGGATCCAGTTTTCCATATCTTTTCGGGTAATTTCACCTTTTAGGTACTTTTCGATCATTAACCCGGCTATCCTTCCCGCATAACGTCCTCCCCAATATCCGTTTTCAACAAAAACCGCCATGGCGATCTTCGGATTATCAACAGGGGCAAAGGCTATGAATATCGAATGGTCGGTAAGCTGAACCCTTTTTCCGTCAATTTTGGTAAAGTTCTCTGCAGTACCGGTTTTACCCGCGATCTCTATTCCCGGTACGCTTAAGGCTGAAGCCGTACCCGACTTATAAACCTGGTGCATTCCTTCTATAACCGGTTCAAAATGCTGAGGATCTATCGTGGTGTATTTCTTCTTTGTGAATTCTTCTTTCTTGATAGGATTACCATCTATCTCTTTCAGAATATGTGGCGTATAGAACCAGCCACGGTTTGCGATGGCAGCCGTCATATTCGCCAGTTGAATAGGGGTCATTAAAACCTCTCCCTGTCCAATGGCATTAGAAAGAGTGGCAGGAGCAAACCATTTATATTTTGGGTAATCGTAAATGGCATTATAATAATCTGAAGTGGGGATCTTTCCTGGGCGTCCCGTAGAAAGGTCAGATCCAAGGTAGTCTCCCAAACCAAAACTTTCGAGGTGATTGGCCCAGGTGTCTATTCCTTCCTGGGGAGTGGGATATTTTTCAATGACCCTTCTGTAAACATTGGCGAAATAAGCGTTGCAGGATTGGGCGATTCCGGGAACCAAATTTAAGGGGCTGGGATGGGCATGACAGCCCATTTTACGCCCTCTCCCGTAATAATAGCCCATCTGGCAGGCAAATCTTTCCTGTGTAGTCACCACCCCTTCCTGTAAGGCGATAAGGGCATTGATGGTTTTAAATGGTGATCCCGGAGGATATTCGGCCAATAAACTTCGATTGTACAAAGGATTGGCTATGGAATCATAATAAAGTTCGGTATAATTGGCAGATCTTTTTCTTCCAACCAGTTCTGCAGGATCATAATTTGGTGCAGTGACCAGTGCAAGGATCTCTCCTGTGGCAGGTTCAATTGCTACGATTCCTCCGCGTTTATTTTCCATTAAGATCTCCCCATATTTCTGCAACTCGGCATCAATGGTGATAGTAAGATCTTTTCCTTTTTTTGGGAGGGTATCATAGATCCCACCTTTGTAGGGTCCAATATCCCTGTTAAAACGGTCTTTTTGGATATATTTTACACCCTTTACACCACGGAGTAATTCTTCGTAGTAACCTTCGATTCCGGTGTTCCCGATAAGGTCTCCGGAAATGTAATAAGGATCTTCTTTTACCTTACGCTGATTTACTTCGGAAATGAAACCTAACAAACTGGCTCCGTGTTCGGTATAATAATCCCTCAGCGAACGTTTCTGGATATAAAAGCCTTCATATTTCCGCATTTTCTCCTGCAGGTAGGCATATTCACTTTTGGTGAGCTGAGGAATCACGACGGATGGCAACCTTGGTGAATAGATCTTGGCTTTGTCCAGTCTCCCTACCAGTTGCTCTTCGGTTAAACCTAAAATTTTGCAGAATTCGGTAGTGTCAAATGGCTTTAGGTTTCGCGGGATAACCATCACGTCATATGAGGGTTGATTGGAAACCAGTAATTCCCCGTTTCTGTCAAAAATAAATCCGCGTTGGGGGTAATCATATACCACCTTAATAGCATTGTTCTCTGATAGTCCCGCGAATGAATCATCAAGTACCTGTAGATAGAACAATCGGGCTAAGAAAATAAGTCCCGAGGTGATAATAATAATGTATAATAAGATTCTCCTCATCTAGATCTTCTGTTGAATAATGCTAAAGTTAGAAATATAAGAATCAGGGTAAATAAGCCTGAAAACAATGTTTTTTTAAGAAGTAACAAGAAGTGTGCAAAATTGAAGAATTCGAGTAAAAACAATACAAAATGATGGATAAACACCAGAATGGCCACATAACTTATCCTTGATCCAATGGGGGTGCTTGAAAATTTTATTGTCTGGTAATCATAGCTCACTCCAAAAGAGAAGCGCAATACCAGAGGCCGTATAAAGGCGATCACCAGGCAGGCGGCCGCGTTGATGCCCCCGCTGTCTTCAAAAAGATCCACTCCCAGACCTAGTAAAAAACTAAGGAAAAGGAGAAGGGTTTGATTTCCGTTGAAGGGATACAGCAAGATGAACAGAATGTATAGATATGGATTGATGTACCCAAGAAAATTGATGTTATTCAACAGGAGTACCTGCAGCAAGATGAGGAAAAAGAATCGGAAGATATTTAATAAAACTACATTATTCATCCTTGGTGATATTTTGCAGTTCCTTTATCTCTTTCTGAGCGGTATTCTCAATGATGTAAACGTAACCAAGATTGGTCATGTCATTGAAAAGACCAATGTCAATGGTATAGTAACTTTCGCTCTGGTCAAGTTCAAAATCCAAGATATTTCCAATAGGAATACCTTTTGGAAAGATGAGCGATCTCCCGCCGGTAATTATTGTGTCTCCTTTTGTAACTGGCGCTATTGCCGGCACATCAATAAGCTGCACTACATTTGGATCTTCGCCATTCCAAACCAGTGTTCCGAAGTGATTCGATTTTTTAAGCTGAGCATTTATCCTTGAGTTGGAGTTCAATATGGAAATCACGGTGGAATAATTTGGAGAAACGTTTTCTACAATCCCCACAATTCCTTTGCTGGTCACGACTCCCATGTCCCGCTCGATCCCAGATCGGGAACCCGATTTTAGAGTGAGGTAGTTGTCTACTTTAGCGTAGTTGTTATTGATAACTTCCGAAGCTCTAAAGATGTAACTCCCTTCATAAGAAGATGTGTCTGTAAAATCCTTTACTTCCAGGGAATCTTCATAGGTTGCCAGACGGGTGCGCAAGCGCTGATTCTCTTCCAGTAACCTCAGGTTGTATTCCTCAAGGTTGAAATAAGTATTGACGTTATTCGTCCAACTATAAATGCCGCCGGTCACAAAATTGGCCGAACTAATGAATTTACTCTTTTGATAGGAGTGGGACTGAATGGTCAAAAACAGGGAAACCGAAAGCAGCAATAAGAATAAAATATTGTTCTTATTGCGAATAAGAAAATTTATTATTTGCTGCATAAGTTACTCCTACTTTATCAAGATGCTCTTGTAACGGTGAAGGGTCTTTAGGCAGATACCCGTACCGCGCACTACTGCTCTCAAAGGATCTTCTGCGATATAAACAGGAAGATCTGTTTTTTGAGACAACCTTTTGTCAAGTCCCCTAAGCATAGACCCACCCCCGGCGAGATAAATTCCGGTGTTGTAAATGTCAGCTGCAAGCTCTGGCGGAGTTTGAGAAAGGGTTTCCATTACCGCGTCCTCGATCCTAAGAATGGACTTGTCAAGGGCTTTTGCGATCTCCCTGTAGGAGATGTTCACCTGTTTAGGTTTTCCTGTTAACAGGTCACGTCCCTGGACGTTCATTTCATCTGGCGGCACCTCAAGATCTTCAGTTGCGGCCCCGATCTGGATCTTTATCTTTTCCGCAGTTCGCTCTCCCACATAAAGGTTGTGCTGGGTTCGCATGTAATACACAATATCATTGGTGAAAACGTCCCCGGCGATCTTCACCGATTTGTCGCACACGATACCTCCCAAGGCAATAACTGCGATCTCTGTAGTACCCCCCCCTATATCCACGATCATGTTTCCTTTTGGTTGCATGATGTCAACTCCGATACCAATAGCCGCGGCCATAGGTTCATGGATAAGGTATACTTCTTTACCATTTACTCTTTCGGCACTTTCTTTAACAGCGCGCATCTCAACTTCGGTAATTCCTGATGGGATACAGATGACCATTCTAAGGGCCGGGGTGAACATCTTCTTTTTGAGCGCCGGGATCTCTTTGATGAACATGGTGAGCATTTTCTCACTGGCATCAAAATCGGCAATTACACCATCTTTTAAAGGGCGGATGGTCTTGATGTTTTCATGGGTTTTTCCCTGCATCATCGCAGCTTCCTTGCCCACCGCAATGATCTTTCCTGTTGTTCTGTGACGCGCCACAATAGACGGGCTGTCAACCACTACTTTATCGTTATGGATGATCAGGGTATTTGCAGTCCCAAGGTCAATGGCTATTTCTTCAGTGAGAAAATCGAAAAATCCCATGTTAAGTCG
>CAZNFK010000021.1:0-13246 GCA_964572365.1 uncultured Flavobacteriaceae bacterium
CAGGGGATCAGGCTAAAAAAACACAGCGGCGTAAAGCTTACCGCAGCACCATTTAACTTTAAGGCCAAAGAAGAAAAACAGTTGTTATCGGTTCCGTCTCCAGGTTTTAAAGGAGTATTGGTGACGACATTATATACAGTGGGATAGAGGAATCCAGGTTCTTTCCCCGAGCGCAATAATCCTGTTCCAGAGATCCTCACTTCAATATTCCCTTTTGTGGTAAATCCTACGCCGTAATTCAAAAACAACTTTTTTCCAGTCGATAGTTGGATTGTGGAAGGGGTTTTCTCTTTTACTTTTTTCAGAATGCATGAATACGGCTTTCAGGCATTCGCTATCCAGATCAAAGCTTTTAAATACCATTTTTCGCACTTCCAAAAAAGCTTCGACCTGCTCATTGATCTCTTTGATACGTCTTATTTCGTTTGTGTGCCGTTTAAAAGCAAAAGTTTCGATCGCATGGAACTGTGGTAAATTTTTCTCTTGCAGTTTCTTGGCCTTTGGAGTAAGAACCTGACTGCTGCAGGTGGTGGATAGAAAAATAATTAAAAGGAAACTCTTCATAAACCATAAGTGTTTTCAATGTTTTATTGTCTGTGGCAGGGGAGAAGCCTGTAGAATAAGAAGAGTAGGGAAAGTTTTATTCCGGCTGATCGAACATATAAATTAGTAAAAATCAGTTAATTACAAAAATGGGTTTATAGCCGCTGCTGGTTAATAGCATTTTAAAATAGGTTTTCAGAATTCAGGAAGAGGCAATCTGCTTCCTGCGACCTTTCATGTTCCTTATGAATATCTCTTCCGGAACGATCTTATACTACTTTATTTCCTCCGGGACTTCGGAAAATTCCGTAACTTTAAGTATGAACAAACACGCCCATATCGTTATTGCCGGGGCAGGAGGGATCGCAGAGGCGGCAGGGCTCCTGCTTATGGAATGGAGCGCCATCCCACCTCAATTATTCATTGGGAACCGCACCCTTTCCAAAGCTAAAAAGATGGCCGAATGGATCAGGGAGGGAACTGATAAACCCTGTGTGATCCACACCTTTCATCTTCCGGAAACAGGAGTTTCCGAAGAGATGAAAGAGATACTCACAGGTGCCGAGGTACTTCTCGATTGTCTTCCCGGCGGGCAGGCTCCCAGAATGGCAAAACTGGCTAAAGATTTCAAACTGCATTACGCCAATCTTACCGAATATGTTTCCGAAACCAGTGAGATCATAAAGCTGGCACAAGATGCCGAAACGGGTTTTTTGCTGCAAACGGGATTGGCCCCGGGTTACATCAACGTCCTGGGGAACGGACTTTTCAGGGAGTTCTGTGAAATTTTTGATGTAGAGAAAGCAGATAAGGTCGAGTTAAAAGTAGGCGCTCTCACCGCCAATGCGGTTGCCCCGCATTTTTATGGCTTCACCTGGAGCCCAGTGGGGGTGGCAACAGAATATCTGCAGGAAGCGCTGGCCCTTCGCGATTTCAAAATCAGCAAATTACCGGCTTTATCTGAACGGGCGCAGATCATTATCGACGGGATCACTTATGAAGAGGACCTCACCTCGGGCGGGGCAGCCGACCTGCCCCAGGCTTTAGCAGGAAGGGTTCGCCGGCTGGACTATAAGACCTTGAGATATCCCGGCCATTATTCCTGGATGCAAGAGAGAATCACTTCCCTGGCCGGGGAAAAGAATTCCATTTCTGCCCTGCAGGCAATTATGGAGAATCGCGTGCCCCACCTGGAAGAGGACCGCATTGTACTTTATGCGGCTGTGGAAGGGAAAGATCCCTTTGGGAGGTTGCACCGACGGGAGATCTCGAAAATGATACTGCCTCAAAAGGTAGGAAAACATACCCTCAGGGCCATCCAAACAACTACCGCGGCACCTTTGCTGCAGGCCGCCCAGCTACTGCTGGAAACCTCTGCGAAAGGCGTCATCCTGCAAAGTCAGATAGATCCCCTTACCTTCCTTACCGGTCAATTCATTCAACCAGTATACGGGGACCCAGGATTTCTCAATCGGTAGGGTTTGACCTGCTTCTAAGATTGGGGGAAATCCCCCATTGAAGTCCTTGTAAAGGTTTTCTACTTTAACTCCTCTTTTCCCCCGAAGTCAAATCAAAAAAAGAAAAAGATCATGATCAATGACTATAGCCGGGTCTGGAAATCCCTCATTTTAATATTCAGTGTAGTTTTAGCCGTCTATATTGTACTGAAATATACCGCGTAATTTTCTTATCCTTACTACACTTTCCTTGGGGTGGTTTCCCCGGAGTTCCCTTATTTAAATATAAACTTTAAAGAATCTTTAACAGCGTTACCTCCTTTAAAGTTCTTTACAGTGGTCAAGAAGCCTTATTTTTGAATCCCGGTTTTCAGAAAATATGGCAGAAGAAAAGAAATGGAAGAGGCATCCCAAATTCAGGGATTTGCGCATCAGCAGCGATGGATCTGATTTCCTGCTGAACGATAAGTTGCTGAAAATAAGGGATCACAAGATCAAGAACGGTAAAATCCTTAAGGTGGTGATGATCAACAGGACCTATTATTCGGTCCCAAAACTGATCCTGGAAACCTGGGGCGAACCAAAACCCGATGACGGGCGGCAGTATTTTGCAGTTTATAAGGATGGGAACAAGGAAAACCTGCACCCAAAGAATCTTTTTTGGGGCACGAAATTGATGAACAGAGAAGATCTTTTTGAGCGTGACCTGAAGTTGAGCCGCCTCACCAAAGACCAAACCTATGAGGCTTTTCATCGCAATCAATTTCATGGGGAATCCATCGCTTCCATTGCCCGGGACATGATGGTTTCAGACATGGCCATTCACAGGGCCATTAAAAGGCTCCGCAGGAAGGTGGAAGCAGAATAAAAAATAATTCGGAAAAGATCCAGTTGACAGGTCAGTTGACTGCTCCGCCACAAAATATAAAAAATGATATTCCCCGGTCAAAAAAACCGGGGAGCGCAAAGAGTTTGTTGAAATTATACAAAGACCAGCTTAAACACTGTTTCCGGGTAATTCATGGAATTTATGTAGTTTAGTGATTTTGATTTTAAATTAAGCACGTTATAGAAAGAGATAAAATGGGGCAATTATACAGAGAGGAAGAACGATCTGCATTGACTGCCGAAAAAGAACAAGCAATTGCCATTGCCAGAAGTGTGAGGGAACCTGTGCTGGTGCTCAACACTGACCTGGAAACTATGGCGGCGAACGAAAATTTTTACACCGTCTTTGGGCTAAAAGAAAGTGAGACCATAGACATGCCGGTTTATACACTTAACGACCATGCCTGGGACCTACCGGAAATGAGACAGCTTCTCGAACGGGATGTTCCGGAGAAAAAACAGGTTCAGGATTATGAAGTAGTTTACGATCTCAAATACATTGGAAAATTCATCTGCTGTATAAACGCTACCATTCTCCAGATGGGCGATGAGAGCGCTATACTGTTGACCTTTAAACCCGAGATCAAAGGACTGCAACCCGTTTCACGAGAGATGGATTATCTCAAAACGGTGCGGAACGTCCTGCTGAAGGCTCCGGCGATGATGTGCAGCCTTTCTGGACCACAACACGTTTTTGAAATTGCTAATAAACAGTATTGTGAACTCATTGGGAAAAATGATATTATAGGAAAATCCATTAAGGAGGTCCTTCCGGAAATTGCCAGCCAGGGCTTTATAGATATTCTGGACGATGTTTATCGTACCGGTAATAATTATATTGGATATGAACGACCTGTTTCCCTGGAGACAGATCAGGGGATAAGCAAAACGGCCTATGTAGATTTTTTATACCAGCCCTTGAGGGATGATAAAGATGATATTTATGGGATCTTTGTTCACGCGGTTGATGTTACTGAAAAGGTTGTGGCCCGGAAAAAGATCGAGGAAAGTGAGAACGAGTTGAGAAACCTGGTGAATACTTTGCCGGTGATCATCTGGATGACCGACGGTACCGGTAGCGGAACTTATTTAAACAGCCAATGGTTTGAGTATACCGGGCAGTCCAAAGAGGATTCTGAAGGATTTGGTTGGTTGCAGGCGGTGCATCCCGAGGACAGAGAAAAAGCCGGAAACCTTTTCAAGGCAGCCAATGCCCAAAAGAATTCGGTAGACATTTCTTACCGATTACAAACCAGGAACGGCGATTACCGCTGGGTAATTGACCGGGGAAATCCCAAGTTTTCTAAAGATGGAGAATTCCAGGGTATGGTTGGAGTGGTGATAGATGTGCATGAGGATGTGATTAAGGGGCAACTCATTAGAGAAAAAGAACACCGCACCAGGACAATCGTGGAGGAAGCTACCGTTGCCACGGCTGTTTATACAGGACTGGAAATGAAGATCGAACTGGCAAACGAGGCCATGATCAACTTATGGGGCAAAGATCGTTCTGTTATAGGTAAAACCCTGCAGGAATCTCTTCCCGAACTGGAAGGGCAGCCTTTCTTTGATCTGCTCCATGACGTTTATACCTCCGGAAAGACCTACTATGGGAAGGAAGATCGGGTAGACCTCATGATTAACGGAAAAATGCAAACCGGCTATTTCAATTTCACTTATAAACCTTTAAGGAACGAGAAGGGGGAGATCTATGGAATTTTGAATATGGCCATGGATGTGACCGAACAGAGATTGGCAAGAAAAGAGGTAGAGGACAGTGAACGGCGTTACCAGGAGATCATTCATTCTTCCCCGGCACTGATCGCGACTTTTGAGGGAGAAGACATGGTGATAAAGATTGCGAACGACTCTATTCTCGAAGCCTGGGGAAAAGGAAAAAATGTCTTAGGAAAGCCCCTGCTTTCTGTCTTGCCCGAGTTGGCTGAGCAGGGGTTTGATGAAATGCTCAGGGGGGTATATGAGACAGGAAAGCCTTACAGAGCGTATGAAATGCCTGTAAATCTTATTAGGAATGGCCACGAGGAGGAAATGTTTTTCAATTTTGTTTATTATCCTCAGCGAGACATCAATGGAAAGATCACCGGAGTGGTAGACATAGCTACAGAAGTGACGCCACAGGCCGTCCTAAACAGGAAAATTAAGGAAAGCGAGAACCACTTCCGGCAAATGGCCGATCTCATGCCCGAAAAAGTGATCAATACAGACGCAACCGGCAAGGTGGTATATTTCAATCGGCATTGGCTTACTTACACCGGGCTTAGCAGTGACGAACTTATAAGAGAGAGTTGGACTAGCAAAATTCATCCCGAAGATAAATCAGTTTACCGGGAGCAATGGGAACAATCCCTAAATACAGGTGAAAACCTGGATATGGAGATAAGGATCTGTAATAAAGATGGGGAATTTAGATGGCACCTAAGCAGGGCGGAGGCCGTAAAAAATGACGCCGGAGGCATTAGAATGTGGATCTCAACCAATACAGATATCCAGCGTTTGAAGGAAGAGGAGAAGCGAAAAGAGGACTTTTTGAAGATGGTGAGCCACGAGTTGAAGACTCCGGTCACCTCTATAAAAGGGTATATTCAGCTGCTGTTGACCATTCTAAAATCTTCGGAAGAAAGGAAAGTAGGCAGTCTTCCCATTAAGCCTTCCCTGGACAGGATCGATCACCAGGTGGTAAGGCTAACCCGATTAATTTCGGAAATGCTTGACCTGTCACGTATAGAAGAAAATAAGCTTGAGCTGAAAAAGGAGACCTTCAGCATGAATGATCTGGTAACGCAAACAGTTCAGGATATCAAGTATACCAACACGCAGCACAAAATAGAGATTATCCACGATTGTAATTGCAGCGTAGTGGCCGACAAAGACAGGATTGGGCAGGTTTTGATCAACCTGATCACCAACGCCATCAAATATTCGCCCGAAAGCCAGGAGGTGCAGGTAATTGTTAGTGAGGTGCCCGGGGGGAAAGTAAAGGTAAGCATTCATGACAGCGGGATAGGGATCGATAAAGCCGACCACCTGAATATCTTTAAACGGTTCTTTAGGATCAGCGAAGAGGATGAAGATACCTACTCCGGCTTTGGAATAGGGCTGTACCTGGCCAACGAGATCATTGAACGCCATAACGGAGTATTAAAAGTAAATAGTGAGAAAGGGAAGGGTTCAGAATTCAGCTTTATGCTGGATGCGGCTTCCTAAATAGATATTCGAGAATTAAATGAAAGAAAACGCCAAAATACTTGTAGTCGATGACGACTCCGGAATTGGGGAAATGCTCAAAACCCTGTTGGAATTTTACGATTTTAAAGTAACCGTTACAGAGCGGCCCGAAGAAACCGAACAATTGATCTCTGAACACGACATTGATCTGGTGATGCTCGATATGCTGATCTCCGGGGTCAATGGAACCGATGTTTGCGCCCGATTGAGACAAAACGAGGAAACCAAAGATGTACCTGTGCTAATGATGTCGGCTTTGCACGACGCCGGCAGCAAATGTCGCAAGGCCGGGGCTAACGATTTTATAGCCAAGCCTTTTGAAATGGATGACCTCATTGAAAAGATTAATAAAGTCTTGGAGAAGCAGGAATAACCTGAAAAAAACTACTTCCCAAATTTTCCGCGCAGTTCCAGTGCCCGCTCGGGGTAATCGGTGATAATGCCGTCCACGCCTAATCCAAGCAAACGCTGCATCTTCTTTTTCCGGTTCACCGTCCAGGGTACGAGTTTCATATTTAAGGCTTTTACCGAATCCACATACTTCCTGTTAGTCACCAGTTTGTGTCTGGGACTGTAGAAATCGGGAGTGAAATTGAGGTGAGAAAGGTTCTTTTTAATGCCTTTTTTCGAAACCAGGTAAGAAGTTTGTACCTGCGGATAATCTTCATGCAGCCTGTTCAGGAGGTTAGGATCAAACGATTTGATGATGGTTCGAGCTGAAATTTCTTTCTGAAGGATCACCTTCATAACCAGGTTTGCAAATTCTGCAGGTTCGGGTTGTGAGTGGTTATAATTACGGGGGCTTGATTTTACTTCAACCATGTAATGTATTGGCTTCAGATTATTTTTTGAGATGAAATTTTCCACACTGTCTATTACCTCCTCCAGGAGCGGTTTGTAGCTGCTGATCTTTTTCTGCTTCGGGAAATCCTTGTTCTTTTTTAAGCCAGTTTCAAACTGCCTGATGGTTTCGTATTCCATTTCATAAAAGTTGTAGCCCAGTTCCTTTTTTGGGGAGATAGGTCGTCCCTGTGGATCCAGAACATAGCTGGCAGCCATGTAGGGCTCATGAGAAACTACCACCTTTTTATCTGCTGAGATCACCACGTCCATTTCCAGAGCATCTACGCCCTTTTCCACTGCGCTGAGAAAACCTTCGATGCTGTTCTCGGGCAAATGACCTGCTTCTCCTCGATGGCCTATTATCAGAACTTCCTGCTTAATAAAGGTTTTTGAGTGCCGATAACCGCTCCTGAAAATCGTACAGGAAAAATTACCGACAAAAAAACCTAAGGCCAGGAGATGGATAAACTTCATAAAATAGTTTTCTTCTCCTTAAGTTAAGAAATTTTGAGGCATCGCGGAATGAAAAAAGCCATTCGTTAGAATGGCTTTTTGAGTATGTTTGAAAAGAAGGTTATTAGTAGCAGTTTCCGCCTCTTCTTCTACGGTTTTTCATGTCAGATCCGCCGATCTTGAAAGTTACGTTGACCTTTATCAGGTCTATGGCTGAATCTTCATAATAAGCACGGTTAACTCCATATTCACTTCTTACAATATCCAGGCCTTGTACTTCGGGCGTAGATAATGATTTTTCATATCTAAGATCAACTCCAAAACGACCAAATTCCGCTTTAATTCCTACCTGTGCATTGATTGGGCTGTTCTGTACCACAACCTGGTCGAGAACCTCTTCGCCTTCCAAACTGGAATCCATAATACTCGAATAAACAGGCCCTGCATAAACATCCAGTGGCCCCCAGATATTATATCCAGCTAGTAAGGGAATATCTAATTTTTGAACTGAATGAATTGAAGGTTTTGTCGGGAAATCCCACTGTCGTTCTATTTTATTATAGACGACTTCTGGTCTTACGAAAAATTTTCCAAAGTTTATCTGGCCGAATGCTCCAAACTGAAAGCCCATTTTTCCGGTGCCTTCAAGGGTTTCATCCCAATTACCGACACCAGAATCCTCCCCGCGAATCACTCCGCCCATAGAATAATTCACTCCTCCTTTAAGACCATAACTGTAGGTTTGTGCAACTCCTGCAAAAGAAATTCCCAGGATAAAAAGTAGGCTAAAAAGTATTTTCTTCATAGTTGGCTTGTGCTTCTTAGGTATACAAATAAAAAAGAATTTCACTACTTATAACGGTCCAAAAGGGAAATAATTTTAGCAGTAGCTGAATTCAGACAAAAAAGATACTACTTTTCCCGAAAACCTAAAGAAAAATCCTACTCTTAACCTCTTCTTAACGTGTTCTTCTTCGTCTGCTGTAACTGTAGCCTCTGCCTCTTCTTCTGCCGGTATCCTCGCTGCCGTTGAACTTATAGGTGAGGCTCAGGATGATCTGGCTAAGGCCTGCATCTTCCACGGTGGCGACATTGATACCGCCTTCCTCTCGGCCGATCTCAGAATTCAGCATATCCACTTTTTCAGGTTCAGATCCCGCTAAGCTGTATTCGTATCGCAGGTCAAGACCTACCTGATTGAATTCACTTTTCAAACCTATCTGGAGATTTACGGGAATTGATGGTTCATTTAGACTGTTGCCTTTAATCCAGATATTCTCTTCCTGCTTTATAATGGTAGCTTCTTTATATTCAAGTTCATTTTTGAACATGGGAGAATATACAGGCCCTGCATAAAGTCCGCCAACATTCCCGAAATTGTAGCCTACCAGGAACGGGAGATCCAGTTTTTTAATGGAATAAACCGAGCTCTTGTTGGGAAAAATGAATTCTGATTGAATGGAGGTGTACACTAGCTCGGGTCTCAGGAAAAAGTCTCCAAAACCCACTTCGAGGAATCCTCCACCGTGGTATCCGGTTTTGGTTTGGCCCTGTGAAGTTCCCGTCCAGTAGACGTACTCTCCGTTCTCTTTAAAAGATTCGCCGCGTATTTGTCCGCCACTGGTAAAGTTCGTTCCGGCCTTTAAGCCGTAGGTAAAGTCCTGGGCATTGCCCAGTGTTATCCCCGTAAGGATAAGCATAGTGGTTAAGTAAAGTTTCATAAGATTGGGGGGTTATCTTATTCAAGTTTCCTTTTCAGGAATAAATATGCAGCAGTTTATTTTTACTGCTGTGTCTGGTCATCTGTTTCATGTATTTCTTCATGGATCTCGCGCTCCACCTCCTCGGCACCTTCCTCTATTTCTTCAGCGGCGCGCTCGGTTCCTTCTTCAATATCTTCTCCAATGGCTTCAATAGCCTCCTCTGTCTTTTCTTCGGTGGTCTCCCTGCAAGAGTAGGTGGAGAAAACAAATCCTGCTAAAACAAAACTCAGAAATAACTTTTTCATGATGTGTAAGATTTAAGGTAAAAAAAAGCCATAAGAATCCTTATGGCTTTAAATTTAATGAAAAATGCGATTATTGCATATCATCAGTTTCATGAGCTTCTTCATGCACTTCTTCTTCGATCTCACCTTCAACTTCTTCTCCGGCTTGTTCTAATTCTTCACCGGTTTCTTCCATTTCGGTTTCCATTTCTTCTCCGGCAGCTTCTACGTCTTCACCAACAGCTTCAACAGCCTCTTCGGTTTTTTCTTCGGTAGTTTCTCTACAAGAGTAAATAGATAAAGTAAATGCAGCTACAAGTAAGCTTAAAAATAATTTTTTCATGGTAGTATGTTTAATTAGTTAAGACAAATTTAAACTAATTTTTAAATATCCAAAGAAGTCTTTGAAGAAACTGCATTTAGGATGTCCTTGTCTTATACCGTCTTTTCTTCTGAAGAAGACAGTAAATAATTGAGTATGACCTCAGTAGCGCCGGTGCTGTTGTTCACAAAATGTTCGCAGATCCTCCCGGTTTTGCTGCGGAAATCCCCGTCGGTTACCAGTTTCTGAAAAGTTGCCGCAAGTTCCTCTTTATCGGCTACAGAAAACAATCCTCCCAGCTGCCGAAGTTGGGTGGCTTCGGGAAATTTGGTGTAATTTTTTCCGATGATCACCGGCACCCCGAATGTGGCCGGTTCCAGGATGTTATGCAGCCCAGTGTTTCCTGCTGCCCCTCCTACATATGCAATATCGGCATAGCTGTAGAGTTTGGTGAGCAACCCAATGGTATCCACGATCATCACCCGGAACTCCATTAATTTCTTTCCTTCTTTTTCTGAAAATAGTACCGTTTTTACCCGGAGTTTTTCCTGAAGGGACTTGATCTTTTCAGGCTTCAAAGTGTGAGGCGCGATAAGGAATTTTACTTTTTCGGGTGCCGAATTGATGTATTCCACCAGCAGGTCCTCATCTTCGGGCCAGGTGCTTCCTGCCACCACCCCTAATTCCCCATTTTTGAATTCTTCGGCAAAAGTCAATTCGTTGTTCTGAGCTATCTGGCTGGAAACCCTGTCGAATCTGGTATCTCCGCTCACGGTGACATTTTCAAAACCTAAAGAATTCAGTAGCATTTTTGAAGACTCATTCTGTAAAAAGAAGTGATCAAAAGTTTTTAAATAGGAACGCATCCAACCCCCGAAAGGTTTGAAAAATACCTGCTCCTTTCTAAAAGCACCCGAAACCAGCAGGGTAGAAATCTGGCGACGGGAAAGCTCGGCGAGAAAGTTTGGCCAGAATTCGTATTTTATGAACAAAGCCCAGTCGGGATGCACCAGGTCGAGGAACCTGGCTGCATTTTCTCTGGTGTCAAGCGGAAGATAGACCACCACGTCCACCAGGGAAGATTTTTTCTTTACCTCATAACCCGAAGGGGAGAAGAATGTGAGGACGATCTTATGCTTCGGGAAATGCTTTTTTACAGCCTCTATTACCGGCACTGCCTGTTCATATTCACCCAGGGACGCCGCATGAAACCAGAAGGTCTTATCTTCGGCAGAAATCATTTCCTCCAGCCTGGAAAAGGTGCTTTTTCGGCCTTCGATAAAAAGCTTCATCTTGTCACTGAAAAAACCACTGACCGGAAGGATCTTTTCGGTGGTTTTGACCAGGAAATTGTAAAGAAATTGCAAAGTAGTACGTTTGGGTGCTAAATTAAGAAAATAGGCTTGGGGAAAGTGGCTTTCTTTGTATTTTCGTGGCACCTGAATTTAATAGAATGAAAAAAATACAAATGGTTGACCTTAAGGGTCAATACGATAAAATAAAGGACGGGGTGAATGCTTCCATGATGGAAGTCCTGGATACGACAGCTTTCATAAACGGCCCCGAAGTTCATGCTTTTCAAAAGGAACTGGAAGATTATTTGAATGTTAAACATGTCATTCCCTGTGCCAACGGTACAGATGCCTTGCAAATTGCCATGATGGGTCTTGGGTTAAAACCCGGAGATGAGGTGATCACGGCCGATTTTACCTTCGCGGCTACCGTAGAGGTCATTGCCCTTTTACAGTTAACCCCTGTGCTGGTAGATGTTGAAAAGGATACTTTCAACATAGATCCTGAAGCCATTAAAAGAGCCATAACTCCAAAGACCAAAGCCATAGTGCCGGTACATCTTTTTGGACAGTCGGCAAACATGGATGCCATTATGGAGATCGCGGAGGAACACGACCTTTACGTGATCGAAGACAATGCCCAGGCTATAGGAGCGAACTACCACTTCAAGAACGGGGAAACTAAAAAAGCAGGAGCCATTGGCCATGTGGCCTCCACCTCTTTTTTCCCGTCAAAGAACCTTGGGTGCTATGGAGACGGCGGTGCCATTTTCACCAATGACGATGACCTGGCGCACACCATAAGAGGTATTGTGAACCACGGGATGTACGAGCGCTATCACCATGATGTAGTGGGGGTGAATTCCCGCCTGGACAGTCTGCAGGCGGTGGTGCTGCGGGCAAAGCTTCCGCTTTTGGACAGTTATAACAAGGCAAGACAGGAAGCTGCTAAGAAGTATTCCGAAGCCTTTAAGGGGCAGGAAAATATTGAGGTGCCTTACACTCAAAGTTCAGAAGATACCCATGTGTACCACCAGTATACCCTTAAGATCCTGAACGGAAAAAGAGATGCGCTGGTAAAGCATTTGAATGACAATGGAATTCCATGCGGGGTGTATTACCCGATTCCGCTGCACAGCCAGAAAGCTTACAAAGATGAGAGGTACCGGGAAGAGGATTTTCCGGTGACCAATCAGCTGGTAAGGGAAGTGATCTCCCTGCCTATGCATACCGAACTGGACGAGGAGCAGATCAACTTCATTACAAAGACTGTCATAGAGTTTGTAAAAGAATAGATGTAGACTTTGCAAATCAAAATGTAGGCTGTCTAAAAAGTCAGTATTTCGTCAAGCTGTCCCGGAGGTTCGGGAGTATCAGCTTCCAATTGATATTTCAATTAGTTTGGATCCTGAAATAAATTCAGGAGGACGTGTACCATGTTTTTTAAATGGCCTTTCTTTATCTGATCTCCAGAAGATATATAGAACTCACCTCCGCATTCAGGTCTATTTTTCTAAAGAGGCCTTGTAAGGTTTTTCCGGATCCAACTTTAATATTTTCAGTATATTGCTCCATACAACCATCTTTTTGAATTTTTTGACATGAAAAAAATTTACTTCTTCTTTTTATTTTTTGGCCCTTTCTTATTTGCTCAAAACCAGATTTCTCAAGTTGATGTACAGAAGATAGAGGCAGATTCAGACGTCGATTTCATCACGGCCTTAGCTCAAATCGATACCACATTAACCAAAGAGCGGATTCTGGAGTTTAAAGAATCTATAAAACAATTTGTAGAGGCTGTTCCGGAAAAAGAAGAGAAGGACAGAAGAGAGGAAAAAAGGATTAGAAAGATATACAACCAGGTTCACGAAAAATTTTTTAAGAAATATGAAGATGTAGCATTTTTCCCTGAATTGGTAAAGGAAGGAGTTTACAACTGTGTGACGGCCACGGCTCTTTATGCTGCGATTTTTGAAGATTTGAACATCCCCTTCGAAGTAAAGGAGGCTCCTGCACATGTTTACCTTATCGCATATCCAAAAAGTCTTAGAATTTATCTGGAGACTACTGTTCCCGGTAGGTATGGTTTCTTTTCTATAAGTGAGAAGCAAAGGAAAAAAGCTGTGGATGAATTGATCGAATTAAAGCTCGTGACTTCTGAAGAAGTCAGGGAAAAGGGTTATTCCCAGGTTTATCAGGATTACTTTTTTGGAAC
>CAZNFK010000021.1:13346-28100 GCA_964572365.1 uncultured Flavobacteriaceae bacterium
GATCCGCAGGCAAGAAAAGCCCTTTATCTTACTGCCGGTCGTTACTATTACGGGCAAAAGAGGTATAGGGAAGCATTAACACGATTCCAAAAAGGACATTCCTATAATCCATCTGATGCGGAATTAAGCAAAATGGTTCGATGGGTAAAAGAAGATATGAGCAAAAGAGAGTGAAAAAGGTTTTCACTGCAAAAAAGATTAAATAAAAAGCCGGATGATCTCTCATCCGGCTGTTTATTTTTTTCTACAATAGAAGGTTAGAACTCCGCAGAGCTCACCTCGGCATTTCGATCAATCTTCTTAACAAGCCCTTGCAGAACCTTACCCGGACCAACTTCAATGAATTCAGTAGCTCCATCCTTGATCATGTTTTGAACGCTTTGTGTCCACTTCACCGGAGCGGTGAGTTGGAAAATGAGGTTTTTCTTGATCTCCTCAGGATCGGTCACCGCAAAAGTGCTCACGTTCTGGTAGATGGGGCAAATGGGTTTTCCAAATTTTGTTTCCTCAATTGCAGCCGCAAGTTCTTCCCTGGCGGGTTCCATCAATGGAGAATGAAAAGCTCCGCCTACCGGAAGTATCATCGCCCTGCGGGCACCTCTTTCCTTCAGTTCTTCGCAAGCCTTTTCCACTGCGAGTTGCTCTCCCGAGATCACTAATTGTCCCGGGCAATTATAGTTCGCGGCAACCACAATTCCCTTGGTGTCAGCACAGATCGCCTCTACCATAGAGTCTTCCAGTCCAAGTACTGCGGCCATGGTAGATTCCTCCAGTTCACAGGCGTGTTGCATGGCCAAAGCTCTTTTTGAGACCAGTTTTAATCCGTCCTCAAAATCCAGAACCTTGTTGGCTACCAGGGCAGAGAATTCTCCCAGGGAGTGACCGGCAACCATATCGGGTTTAAAGGAATCTCCCAAAACCTTGCTTAGGATCACCGAATGCAGAAAGATAGCCGGTTGGGTCACTTTTGTCTTTTTAAGGTCATCTGCCGTTCCGTTGAACATGACATTGGTAATGGAAAAACCTAAGATCTCATTGGCTCTTTCGAACATTTCTTTCGCGAGAGAAGATTTCTCGTAAAGATCCTGTCCCATCCCTTTGAATTGCGCGCCCTGTCCGGGAAAAATATATGCCTTCATTGTTTGATATTTTAGAGAGCAAAATTAATAAAATAAAAAAAACCTTATAACATGTCGGGTTACAAGGCTAAGATTCTTAAAGTGGGAGAATTACAGGTTCAGTTTACCTTTTTCACCAATGTCCTGTTCGTTTCCGGTTACGGCTCCTACACCCATTTTTAAAAGGGTGACATATTTATTCGTTTTTGTATCCCAGTAATAAGCTTCCTGAGGTTTTATCTTGATCGCTGTAAGGTTGGGGTCATTCTTGCCTTCAAAATAATTGTCATCGGCTTTATTATAAAGGTCATCCAGGATGCTTTTTTGAGTGGTGATCTCAGCTTCGCCATAGACGCTTAAATATTCCATGTCCGAAGGCTCACTATAGAGCAGTTGCACATCGTTGTTCTTCAAAAGGTCATTGTTATGGTCACTGTTTCGCAGGCTCAAAAACCAGATATTTCCCTCCTGGTCCACTTTTTTAGAGGTCATGGGAACTGCGCTTATCGGTTTCCTGTTGAAGCCTGTGATCATCATGGCGATCTTTATATCTTCCACCAGTTGCCGCAATTTTTTTCTTGATTCTTCTTTATTCAATTTTTCCGTACTCATAATATTTTTTTTGTAATTAATTAAATATAAATGAATTAACGGTGACGGCTCTCTAAAGAACTGCTAAAAGATAACAGAGGCTTGTTAACTTTTAAGAGTAGCGTCTTAAAATATTCTTTACCTGCGGAAGGTAACTGCTTCCAAAGATGTTGAGGTGCACCAGGAGGTAATACAGCTGCCAGAGTTCGATTCGTTCCTCAAATTTCGGTTCCAGCGGAAAGATACTGTCATAAAGTGAGAATACTTCTTCGGGAAAACCGCCGAAGAGTTTCATCATGGCCAGGTCCATTTCCCTTGGCCCATAAGCTACCGCGGGGTCAATAAGGCAGGGCAGGCCGTGTTCATTAGAAATATAATTGCCGCTCCATAAGTCGCCGTGGATGAGCGCTGGAGGTTCTTTTGGGATCATTTCTGAAAAGGTCTTAAAAACCTTCTCCAGCCCATGAAAAACAAACCCGGCATCAAGTGCCATTTTGAACTGCGGTTCCAGCCGCTCCAGGATGTAGAAATCGACTGCTGATTCCTGGTGGTGGTTGTATTGCGGAAGGCTGCCAATATAGTTTGGGCCGTGAAATCCGAATTTAGGTTGGGTGGTTTTATGAAGCGCGGCAAGATCCTGGGCTAACCGGCTCCAAAAATCAGGTTTTTGGGGGACATCTGGTTTGTACTCCATCAGGATATAAGCTTTACCTCCTGTTTCACCCCTGCCATAAACTTCCGGGACATCTACTGTTTTGCTGTTCCTTAGTTCGGTGAGGCCTTCTTCCTCGGCCCGGAACATTCCGGGGAATTTTCCGGAGGTGTTCACCTTTAAGACCTTTTTTCCTTCCGAAGTCTCCAGCCTGTAAACCTTATTGATGCTTCCACCCGAAAGCGGACTCATCCCTCTAAGGTCAAAACCTTCTTTTTGGGCTATTTCCTGTATGGTCGCATTATCATTTGACACGTCGGTAGGTGAGATAGGTGAACGAATAGTTGTGAGCCTCGTCACTGGGATGAAAAGTGGAAGAAACCAGCTCCCAGTTCTTCTCGTCAATTTCCGGAAAGAAAGCATCGGCTTCAAAAGTACCGTGAACCCGCGTGAGTTCGATCTTATCTGCCTCTGGTAAAGCCAGGTCGTAAATTTCACCTCCTCCAATAATGAAGGGCTGCGGATCTTCCTTAGCCAGTTCCAGGGCCTCTTCTAGCGAATTTACCACCACGGCTCCTTCTCTTTGGTAGTCTTTTTTTCGAGTTATAACAATGTGGGTGCGGTTGGGCAATGGCTTCGGAAAGGTCTCAAAGGTTTTGCGGCCCATTATGATGTGATGGCCCGTGGTGAGTTTTTTGAACCTTTTAAAATCATCGGGCAAATGCCACACCAAATCGTTGTCTTTCCCTAAAGCATTATTTTCTGCCGCGGCAGCGATCATGGTTATTACACCCATACTTATGATTTTATTGATGAATCTGGGTCAATTGGTTTTTGAGTAGTGGGAGGGATGTAAGGCTCATGCTTCTTTGGAAGCGGGTGGTCTTTTTCCACCTTTCTTTGTAGTTCCTCGATCCTTTCGTGTTGTCTGGCTACCAGTCTTTCCACCTGCCTGTTCTCCCAGTCCTTTCCCATGAATTTATTGGTGATGAATACGTTGAAAACGTGGATGAGCACAATGACAAACCAAAAAATGATAGCCCAAACAAACCAGTCCAGTCCGAACGGTCTTATGTCTTTCCCGAGGTCAAAGATCACATTCACCAGGATAAGAACTACCGAGCCAATAAGAAATACAATGAAATGCTGATACAAACGCCTTTTTTGGCGCGCACGTTCCTGTGCCCTTTCAATAAGCTCCCGTTGCTCGGGATCTATTTTTGATGAACTATGTTTTTTGGTTGGCATAATTAAAGTTATTTTTAGAGAGTTTCTCAAATTTATAGATTTTACTTCGGAAAACTCAGTGCTCATGAAGAATTTTAAAAAACAGTTCCCCGTCTTAAATCAATATACCTATCTCAATACGGCTGCTTCAGGTTTGTTGCCCGAAGTGGTGATGGAATTTCGGCAGGATCATGATCTTGATTTTCTCATCTCCGGAAGCATCCTGAAAGAAAAACAAGGCGAGGTGCTAACCGGCGTGCGGGAAGCTGTGGGCCGGTTCTTTCACTGTGCGCCCAATCGTGTCGCCCTCACCCCAAACTTTTCCTACGGATTTAATTTGCTTATGGAAGGAGTGGAAAAAGGGAAAAAAGTACTGTTGCTCAAGAACGATTATCCTTCAGTCAACTGGGCGGTGGAATCAAGAGATTTCGAAACCTGTTATGCCGAGATCGATGAGAACCTGGAACAGAATATTTCCGAAGTGATAAAAAAGGAACAACCCGATATTTTTGCCTTTAGCCTGGTGCAATGGATCAATGGGATCAAAGTAGACCTGGATTTCCTGAAGGAGCTAAAAGAGAAATTTCCCGACCTATTGCTTTTTGGAGATGGAACACAGTATTGTGGCACCGAAAATTTTGATTTTGAAGATTCTGCCCTTGATGTTTTGGGCGCCAGCACTTATAAATGGATGAACGCGGGTTACGGCAACGCTTTTTTTCTGTTCAAACAACACATGGAAGAAAAGATCTTTCCAAGATCGCTTGGCTTTAACTCCCTGCAGGGAAAATACAAGCCGCACGAGGGGAGTCTTATAGGAAAATTCGAGCCCGGGCACCAGGACACCCTTAACTTCGGAAGTTTGAAGGTTGCGATCGAACTTTTGGAAAAAACTGGAATTGCTAATATTGAGAAACAGGTAAATACGATAGCTTCCGAAGCAAAAAAAGCTTTTGAAAAAGAAGGCTTGCTCGAGTCTTCGGTTGTGAAAAGAAACCTGCATTCCTCTATCTTCAACATTCGGGGAAATGACGCCTTATTCCAAAAATTAAGGAGTGAAAACATCATCTGCTCCCAAAGAGGGGAGGGGATACGGGTAAGTTTTCATTATTTCAACACTCCCGAAGATCTTGAAAAACTCCTGAAAACGATCAAATAAAATGGGTATCCAAAAATGCTATTTTTGAATACCCATTGATCCTTACAATAAATAAATTCCCTGCGAGCGGTACTCTTCTCTCATTTCGGCGGGCCAGATTCCGGCCTGCACCTCCCCGATATGCTGCTTTTTAAGCAGGAACATACACAGCCTGGATTGCCCAATTCCGCCGCCAATGGTTTGAGGTAATCTTCCCTGAAGCAGTTCGGTGTGATAGTATAGGCTCTTCCTGGTCTCTGCCTTGCGAACTTTCAGCTGATGCTCAAGTACAGCGGAATCCACGCGAATTCCCATGGAAGAGATCTCGAAAGCCTGCTCCAAAATCGGGTTCCAGAAGAGGATATCACCGTTGAGGCCTTTAGTGGAAGCAGACGTGGGGGTGGACCAGTCATCATAATCGGGGGCACGGCCGTCGTGGGCTTCTCCGTGATCAAGTTCTCCGCCAATTCCAATTAGAAAGACAGCTCCAAATTCTTTGGCAGCCCTGTTCTCTCTTTCTTTTGCCGTGAGATACGGGAATTTTTCAAGCAGGTCTTCAGCATGGAGAAAGGTGATTTCTGAAGGCAGGAAAGGGCTTAAGCCGGGATATTTTTCTGAAAGTTGAACCTCGGTATCCTTGATCGCACGGTAGATCTTCTCTACCTGGAGTTTCAGGAATTCCAGGTGCCGGTCTTCCGGCTGCATCACCAGTTCCCAATCCCATTGATCTACAAATATGGAGTGCAGTTTTCCCAGGTCTTCATCGGGTCTCAGGGCTTTCATATCTGTATAGATACCCGTTCCCGGTTGCAGCCCGTACTCCTTCAGGCGCAGCCTTTTCCATTTGGCCAGGGATTGTACTACTTCTGCGGGTTGTTCCTGCATTGACTTGATGGGAAAGGCAACCGGGCGTTCAATACCGTTGAGGTCATCGTTGATGCCGGTGCCCTGCAAAACAATGGCCGGGGCTGATACTTTTGTGAGCGGCAGCTGACTTTTAAGCTGTTGTTCAAAATACAATTTGGCGAAGTCAATAGCTTCTTCTGTTTGTAGTTTTTCTGAAATGATTCTTGTTGCGATCATGATAATAGAGTTTAGGATTGAAAATTTGAAATAAAAAAGCCTGCCCTAAGAAAAGGCAGGCCGTAAAGCACAGTAACCTTCTCCCCCGGGTGGCGGATCATTATTATTGTTCTGATTATTTTTTCTGTTTGAAGTCATGCGTGTAAAATAAAAAAGCCTTTCCGGGTCGGGAAAGGCTTTGTATGTGGTTGAATGAATCTGGGTTTATACAACAATAGCCTTCCGCAGCCTGAAATTGTTCAGGTTGTTATTGAAAGAATTATTGTTGTTGTTCAGGTTCATTTTGAGTTCTCTGATTTTGGTAAACTTACGGAATTTTTTCTTTCTGCAAAGTTAATTCTTGATTTCCACTCCATTCCCGAAGGCGACGTGGTTCTTTATCTGCTGTGCCCCTGCTTCGGGATGCGGGTAAAACCAGGCCGCATCGGCATTTTTATTATCCCCCACCTTAATATGAAAATAAGAGGCTTTACCTTTTCCCGGAGAGGTGCTGTGCGTATCACTGAGCTGGAAGAATTCCGAATTCAGCGAATCTGGAGGGAAGTAATGGTTGTCTTCGAGGAAATGAGTATCGTTGCTTTCAGCAAGGATGGTGTCGTGCCAGATCGCTTTCATAATTCAGGATTTTTGGAAGATATAATTCTTAAAGTTCTTTTCACTGTCACTAAAGCTGCCGACAATGTTAAGGCCGGATTCCCCGGCCAGCCAGGCAACAGAAGTGTCGTCATATTTTTGAGAGATCTCGGTATGTATACTTTCCCATTCTGCAAATACAACTTCTAAATTTAAGGAATTTATCTGTACCGTCTGTTCTTTTTTGCTTACCAGGTAGCTTTTTGCCATGCCGCTCTCCGGGTCATAAACGGGCCAGTGAAGAAAAGAGTCAAGATCAAAATTGGCATCGAGTTCGCGGTTGATCCTGCTTAGCAGGTTTTTGTTGAAGGCCGCTGTGATCCCCGAGGAATCGTTATAGGCATCCAGCACTTTTTGGGGATGCTTTTTCTGGTCGGCTCCCATAAAGAAGAGGTCTTCGCTGCTCATGGACGCGCTGATCTTCTTTAAAAAACTTACCGCTTCTTCCTGGGAAAGGTTCCCGATATTCGAACCCAGGAACAGGATCACTTTTTTCCTTTCTTTATAATCGGCCAGCCGCTCCAGTACCTCGCGATACATTCCCTGTTGCGGTTCTACTTTAATCCCCGGCAACTCCTTTTCCAGGCTTTCAGATAGTTGAGTCAGCACATTTTTGCTGATGTCTACCGGGAGGTACCGAAAAGAGAATTTTTCCTCCAGGAAGTGACGCAATAGTATCTTGGTCTTTTTGCCATCGCCAGCACCCAGTTCTATAAGGTCAAATCCTTTTTCTGAATTAAAAGCCTCAGCTATTTGTTCTTTATTTTCAGTTAGGATCGAAAATTCCTTTCCCGTAAGATAATATTCGGGCAGGTGCATG
This sequence comes from uncultured Flavobacteriaceae bacterium, assembly GCA_964572365.1. GTDB lineage: Bacteria > Bacteroidota > Bacteroidia > Flavobacteriales > Flavobacteriaceae > Salinimicrobium. The sequence continues at coordinate 20,609 of CAZNFK010000021.1, forward strand.
ATCTGCTGAAAAAGTTCATCCCCCCTTTTATCGTAAAAATACTTTGAACTCAAAGTTTTTGGATAGGTGGTAAGGCCATGAAATATATCGGCAGCAAATTGGGTATCGAATTCCGGAGGTTTTATTTTGTTCATCATTTGTTCTATTTGGCTAATCGCAGCCCTGTAAACTGCCAGCGCAGGTGCGGGTGGAAAAAGTTCCTGTAGGTAGGCCTTAGGTGATTGGGGGAGGTTGCAATAGAGCCACCTCTCAACACTTTCTGGTTTACCATGAACTTTCCGTTGTATTCTCCAAGGGCTCCCGGCGCTTTGGTATAGTGGGGGTAGGGGGAATAAGCACTTTCTGTCCATTCCCAGCGGCTCCCCCAGTCGAAATTTTTCTGTGCGGCTTCCCATTCAAATTCTGTTGGAAGCCTAAGTCCTTTCCATTGGGCAAAAGCAAAAGCTTCGTAGTACGAGAGGTGGGTAACGGGTGCTTCGGGATTTAGCGGTTTTAAACCGGCCAGAGTGTACTGCTGCCAGTCATCATCCACTCTGTACCAATAGAAGGGAGCACTGATCTCGTTGGTATTGATCCAGTCCCAGCCTTCGGCATGCCATAGCAGCACCTGTTGGTAACCGCCGTCTTCCACAAACTCAAGGTATTCCTTGTTGGTAACAAGTTTATTGGAGATCTGGTATTTGTGCAGGTAGACCTTGTGGTAACCCAGTTCATTGTCATAGCAGAAAGCCTCCCGGTTGTTATGTCCTATCTTATAGATTCCTTCTTCCATCGAGATCCATTCCTGCGGAAAATCCTGTACCGGATTTTCATCAAAAGCTTCGTGGTACTCCGGGTGAAGCGGGTTATTTCCAAGGATATATTTAATATCGGTCAACAGGAGTTCCTGGTGTTGTTTTTCATGGTGGCAGCCCAATTCAACTATCTTTTTCACATGATCTGAAAGATCCTGCCCAAGAAGCTGCAGTAAATGTTCTGTTACATGCTTTCTGTAATCGTAAACTTCTGCCACCGTAGGTCGGGAAAGGTTGCCCCTGTCTGAACGTACTACCTTGTCGCCTGCACTTTCATAATAACTGTTGAAGACATAAGCGAACTGTTCATTAAAGATCTTGTAATTTTCCGCGTTTTCCTTCAGTACGAATTCCTCAAAAAACCAGGTGGTATGTCCCAAATGCCATTTTGGAGGGGAAACATCCACTACCGGCTGCACTACATAATCCTCGGTTTTGAGAAAGGAACAAATATCCTCGGTGCGAGCGCGGGTTTCAGTAAACAGTTCTAAAAGTGAGTTGGGAGTGATCATAAAAAAAGGAAACCTTTATGGTTTCCTTCAAATTTAGGATTTTCTCCCTGAGATTTAGTTAAGATAATACTAATCCCACGGGATTAAAAGGTGAACGGCACTTTATACTTTACCGGTACAGGTTTTCCTGCGCGTTCGCCAGGTTTCATTTTTGGGATGGCCAGGATGATCCTCTTTGCCTCCTCGTTAAGTTCCTTTTTTGGACCTTCTACCGAAAGGATATCAACTTTTCCTTCTTCATCGATATTGAAAGCCACCACGGCTTTACCCCTAATGATCTTTCCGTCGGCATCCCGGGGGAATTTATAATTCGCTTTAAGATGCTCTACCAGTTTTTGCTTAAAACAGGTCTTTTTAGAGGCTTCACTGCCTTCACAACCCGGCCAAACAGGGGCGATATCACGGGTGGTAAGCGTGTTTCCTTCAGCTTTTACTCCTGTCTGGGCAAAAGTGGTTCCTCCAACAAGGAGTAATAAGACGACTAACAATTTTCTCATAATGTAGGTTTAAAAATTAAAGGGGACTGTAAAATTTCTGGAATCGGGTTCCCCATTGAGGGTTCCCGGCTTCATATCTGGAATGGCTTCGATCATTTTGCGGGCAGCGTCATTAACTGCGGGCTCCGAACCTTCAACCGATTTCACCTCGACTTTGCCTTCTTTGGTAATGTCAAAAGAGACGGTCACTTTCCCACGGATGTACTGATTGCCTTCCATTGGGTATTCATAATTTTCACGAACGTGTTGTGCAAGTTTTTTATTAAAACATGCAGAGACATCTTCGCTGTTCTCACAACCGGGCCAAACCGGAGAGGTTTGCTGGGCCTGTGACGCTGTGATGACACCAAAGAACATGCATGTGATAAAAAATAACTTTTTCATGGGTTTGAGATTTTAATTAAACAAAATTTACACCGCTACCTTGCCTTTTATGGCAGGATGCGGATCATAATTTTCCAATATAAAATCTTCATACTTAAAATCAAAAATATCTTTGACTTCAGGGTTGATCTTCATAGTGGGGAGGGGCCTCGGATCCCTTGACAGTTGCAGGTTCACCTGCTCCAGGTGATTGTTGTAAATATGCGCGTCGCCAAAGGTGTGAATAAAATCCCCGGGCTTGTAGCCGCATACCTGGGCAATCATCATGGTGAGCAGGGCATAGGAAGCAATGTTAAAAGGCACGCCCAGAAAGATGTCGGCGCTCCTTTGATATAATTGGCAGGAGAGCTTTCCATCGGCCACATAGAACTGAAAAAAGGCATGGCAGGGAGGTAAAGCCGCTTTGCCATTGGCCACGTTTTCTGAAAAACTTCTGGAAGTATCGGGCAATACCGAAGGGTTCCAGGCGGTAACCAGCATGCGTCGGCTGTTGGGGTTCTTCTTCAGGGTTTCCACTACCTCTTTGATCTGGTCAATGTCCTCGCTGTTCCAGTTCCTCCACTGGTGGCCGTAGACCGGGCCTAAATTCCCGTTTTCATCGGCCCATTCATTCCAGATGCGTACCCCGTGGTCCTGCAGGTATTTGATATTGGTATCGCCTTTTAAGAACCAAAGTAGTTCATAAATGATAGATTTGAGATGGAGTTTTTTAGTAGTGACCATTGGAAAACCCTCGCTAAGGTCAAACCTCATTTGGTAGCCGAAAACACTCTTGGTGCCGGTTCCCGTGCGGTCTCCCTTTTCATGGCCCTGCTCCAGTACATGCTTGATAAGGTCGTGGTATTGTTTCATTTTCTTCGGAGGAAATTGTTCTTGAAATGCGGCTTTTTAGCCCCTATATCTGCCGGTTTCTAAAACGGAAATTCCGGGTGATTTTCAGCTAAAATAGAAAACTACCCGGAATTAAAAAGTTAAATGCTGCGGAATTATCCAATGATCATTCCGGCGATCGTAGCCGAAAGCAGGGAAGCCAGCGTACCGCCTATAAGGGCCTTCATTCCAAATTCGGAAAGGGTTTTTCGCTGACCCGGTGCCAGGGAACCAATTCCGCCGATCTGAATCCCGATCGAGGCGAAGTTTGCGAATCCGCACAACATATAAGTGGCCATAATGACCGATTTTTCATAGGTGAGGCTTAAAGCGTTAACCGGGTTCTTTAATTCGGCCAGCTGGATGTATCCTACAAATTCGCTTGCCGCGAGTTTGATCCCCAGTAACTGTCCCATGAGCATCATGTCTTCGGTGGCTACTCCAATGAGCCACATTAAAGGCGCGAAGATCATTCCGAGTACAGATTCCAGCGATAGCCTCGCGTAGGGGGTATTTTCAGCAAGAAGGGCATTTAAAGTTGTCCAGTCACCTATCCATCCCAGGAAGTAGTTGATCATGGCGATGAAAGCGATGAATACCAGTAGCATAGCGGCGACGTTAGCGGCCAGTTTCAATCCTTCGGTCGTACCGTTGGCAATGGCATCAAGAATATTGGAGCCTATCTTTTCCGAAGAAACCTCCACATCGGTATTGATCTTCTCCTTTTGAGGATAGAGGATCTTGGAAACCACGATCGCTCCCGGGGCAGCCATTACCGATGCTGCGAGCAGGTGCTTCGCGAATTCCAGCCTCAGGGCGGGATCATCCCCTCCCAAAAATCCGATGTAAGCAGCCAAAACTCCTCCGGCCACAGTGGCCATTCCGCCGATCATCACCAGCAATATTTCAGAACGGGTCATTCTTTCAAGATAAGCTTTGATCATAAGCGGAGCTTCGGTCTGACCAAGGAAAATGTTCCCTGCCACACTAAGGCTTTCGGGACCTGAAATGCCCATTAATTTGGTAAGTACCCAGGCCATTCCCTTCACCACGATCTGGATCACTCCTATGTAGAATAATACCGAAGTGAGCGCTGAAAAGAAGATGATGGTTGGGAGTACCTGGAAAAGGAAGATAAATCCGAAGCTTTCCACATCCATCATGCCTCCTAATAGAAACTCACTTCCTGCAGCGGTGAAATCCAGGATAAGCACAAAAATGCTGCCTATGAATTCAAAAATATTCTGGACAAATTCTATTTTTAAAACCCCAATAGCCAGCAGTAATTGGGCGCTTAGACCGGCTCCAACTGTTTTCCAGTTAATGCCCCTGCGGTTGGAGCTGAACAAAAAAGCGATGATTAGCAGGGAGATCATTCCCAGGGCGCCACGCCATATACTTTGAAAACTCACCCCGGCGTTGGGGATCATTTCTTTTTTTGTAGCGACCGGCAGCACATCTTTTACTTCCTGTGGCTGCTCTTTTAAGGTGTAATGAACATTCTTTCCGGTAAGAGTAAGGGTTGAGTCAGTGAGGTTGTTCACCCGCAGGTTCTGAATGCTGTCATGCGGGGAGTCGTAGAACAATACCAGCACGCCATTCTGAAAAACATAATTACCACTGGCTTTATTGACTTTTTTTCCTTTTAGGGAGAATTCAAAAGTACCGTTTTCCAGTTTCAGAAAATCAGTGCCTGGGTTTACATCAAAAATTTCCTGTTGCGTGCTGTCCTCTACAGCTTCAAAGTTCCAGGTTTTATCAATAGTTTGGGCAAAAGTGGAGGATATTCCGAAAAAGATCAGGAACAGGCAACACCAGAATTTGTTCATAAAGCGGGGGGATTATTGTCTTTTTGAGATCTCGTCTCTTATGCGGGCCGCTTTTTCGTAGTCTTCACTTTTCACGGCCTGATCCAGCATATTATTGAGTTCGTTGAGGGAAAGTTTTTTATAATCGGGGTCGTTGGATTTTATTTCAATTTCATTTGAGAACAGCTCGTCGACGATGATATCTTCTTTTTCCTGCTCTTCTTCCTCTTCCTGTTTGTCTCCCTTTAGATAGATACCGGCCTTGTCAAGGATGTTCTTATACGTAAAAATTGGAGCATGGAAACGCAGGGCCAGGGCGATGGCGTCGCTTGTTCTCGCGTCAATGATCTCCTCGATCTTGTCGCGCTCGCAGATAAGGCTGGAGTAGAACACGCCATCCACCAGTTTGTGAATGATCACCTGTTTTACCACGATCTCAAATCGGTCAGCAAAATTCTTAAAAAGGTCATGGGTAAGCGGACGAGGAGGTTTTATCTCCTTTTCCAGGGCTATGGCAATAGATTGTGCTTCAAAAGCCCCTATCACAATGGGTAATTTGCGTTCTCCATCCACCTCGCTCAGGATTAGGGCGTATGCCCCGTTCTGTGTTTGGCTGTAAGATATTCCTTTAATGTTAAGGCGCACTAAACTCATACTTCAAAAATACAAAAAAAAGCTGCCTAAATAGGGCGATAAACCTAATTTAGACAGCCCTTTAAATCGGCTCGCAATTTAAAAAAATTATGCGTTATTCGCTTTAAATTCCTTTAATTTTTCAGTAAGCTTTGGTACGATCTCAAAGGCATCGCCTACGATCCCGTAATCTGCAGCCTTGAAGAACGGCGCTTCAGGATCGTTATTGATCACTACTTTTGTTTTCGAGGCGCTCACCCCGGCCAAATGCTGAATGGCTCCCGAGATCCCTACAGCGATGTACAGGTTGGCGGCAACGGGTTTCCCGGTTTGCCCCACGTGTTCGCTGTGTGGTCTCCAGCCCATGTCACTCACAGGCTTCGAACATGCAGTCGCGGCGCCAAGAGTTTGGGCAAGTTCTTCGATCATTCCCCAGTTTTCAGGACCTTTAAGTCCACGTCCGCCCGAAACAACAATCTCGGCATCGGCGATGGTCACTTTGTCGGCCGCTTTATCTACGGAAACCACATTTACTGAAAAATCCTCATCGCTCAATGACGGGGAGAATTCTTCTTCAGAAATATCTGTCTGATTTTCCTTTAATCCGAAGGCATTCTTGGAAAGTCCGATGATCTTCACGTCTGTGTCGATCTTCGTGATGTTGAAAGCCTTGTTTGTGAAAGCCGTTCTTTTTACCTGTAATGGTTCAGTGCCTTCAGGCAAAGCCACAACATTGGATGCGTACCCTGCTTCCAGGTGCACGGCCAGTAATGGCGCAAGATATTTCGCATTGGCACTCTGGCTAAGTACGATCACTTTAGCGCCTTCTTTTTCAGCGGCCTGTTTAATGGCGTCTGCGTATGCTTCGGCATTGAATTTTTCCAGTTTGTCACTGTTGATCTTCAATACTTTGCTTACCCCGTGTTTTCCTAATTCTGAAGTGTCACCTGCATTGAAGGCTACCGCGGTAACATCTGTATTCAGCATGTCGGCAACCCCTTTAGCGTAAGAGGCAACCTCCAGGGCTGTCTTTTTAAATTTTCCTTCTTCTGATTCTGTATATACTAAAACTGACATATTATTTTCTTTAAATTCCAATTAGCTAATTCCAAATTCCGAAGTCAAAACATTAGATATAAGATCTTGACTCCTGGCTCTTGAATCTAGATCACTTTTGCTTCATTATGGAGCAGGTCTACCAATTCATCAAGATTATCGGGATCGATCATTTTGATGTCTCCTTTAGGTTGTGGTTTTTCAAATTTCACAGCATCGGTGTGCATTTTGGTTTCCACCGGTTCCACCACGTTAAGCGGTTTTTTACGCGCCTGCATGATCCCCCGCATGTTAGGGATGCGAAGATCGCTTTCCTGTACGATCCCTTTTTGGCCACCTATCACTAATGGAAGACTGGCTTTCAAAGTTTCTTTACCACCATCTATCTCGCGAATAGCCGTGGCTTCATTGCCTTCTACTTCAAGACCTATACAGGTGTTAATAAAGTTGGCCCCGGTAAGGGCGGCCAGCATTCCGGGAACCATCCCTCCGTTATAGTCGATCGATTCACGTCCCGCGATCACCAGGTCATATCCTCCGTCCTGTACAACTTTTGCTAGTTGTTTGGCAACATAGATCCCGTCTTTGGCAGGAGTATTCACCCTAATGGCGCTGTCTGCTCCAATGGCAAGGGCTTTTCTTAAAGTAGGTTCGGTCTCAGGCCCGCCAACATTCACCACATCTACGGTGGCGCCTTGTTTTTCCTTAAACCACATAGCGCGGGTAAGGCCAAATTCATCGTTCGGGTTGATCACAAACTGCACTCCGTTGGTATCGAATTTGGTGTCACCTTCAGAAAAATTGATTTTTGAAGTAGTGTCCGGTACGTGACTAATACACACTAATATTTTCATATATCTTGAATTTTTTGAATAAAACTTATTATAACGGACACGAAGATACATAATTTATGAGGAAAATTGCTATGCATGCATAAG
>CAZNFK010000022.1:0-26487 GCA_964572365.1 uncultured Flavobacteriaceae bacterium
CTGATAATTTCATTTATGAATGGAATTTTGGTTTGGATGCAACTCCTAATAGCGCAACCGGAACTCAAGAACATACCGTTACCTGGGACTCCAGTGGAGACAAGGTGGTCTACCTTTCGATCACCGACGAGAGTGGGTATAAGCAATCCTTTCCTATAGATCATTATGTAGGCGGGTGCTTTGAAGGATGTGGTGCCACCTCCAACTTTGTGATGAATACAAACAACTTTTTTATTGGAGATGAATTCGGAAATCCTTTGACAGGCGACAATTGCGCTACGACCACTGATAAATATATGTGGATCGATATTACAGATAATGCTAATGGATATGCACTTAGCGCCGAAATGAACTATGCAGTTAACAATGGGGAAGAGACCATCACCGGGAAAGCAATAGGATGTTTTTCTGAAGTAATTGGACATAATACTCAGGGGGAGCCAATCTATGACAAAATTCCAACTGGTCTTTTCCGTTTGTTCAAGGTTCAGGAGACAGGGAATGCCACAGATATGATCACCTGGCAGTGTGGAAGTACCTTCAGGGTAGAGGGAATAAACATTCGCTGGACCAACCAGGATACACGGGGTTGTAATGAAGGAACAAAACCTATGTGTTACGGCCCCGATACTGAAGTGATCGTAAAAACCCCCCTCGTGGTAGACGCGACACCAGAGGATATACTATGTAAAGAGGAGTCTACAGGTTCTATCGCCGTACATGCAGCAGGAGGATTAAAACCTTATAAATATAGCCTGTTAGACGGGCCTGTGACACGTCCCTACCAGGATTCAGAGCATTTTTACAATCTACCTGCAGGAGAATATATCTACAGTGCGAAAGATGCAGATACCATAATCACCACCGGAACAGTGATAATTTCTGAACCCGACACCAAAGTAGATGCATCTGTAGAAGTTATCAGCCAAATTACCTGCTACGGAGGAACAGGATCAGCTAAAGTCACCGTCTCACCTACTTATATAGGAACTCCACCCTACACCTACTCCTGGAGTTCGGGCCACACTGGTGATACTGCCGATAGCCTATTAGCAGACATCACTTACACTGTAACCGTGACAGATGCCAATAATTGTTCAGTAACCAAGACCATAATCCTCACCCAACCTCCACAACTCACCAGGGCAAATGCAGGAGCAGACGCCTCTTTTGGATGTGGAATAACATCCACCACGTTGGGGGCGAATTTGCCGGCAGCGGGAGAAAAAGGAGCATGGTCCATTGTTTCAGGAACAGGAGGAAGTATAACCTCCACAGATCTAAATGACGCCAATGCACCCTTCACAGGAGTTGCTGGAGAAACATATGTATTGCAGTGGACCATCTCCAAGACTGATGACTCCTGTCCAAACAGCGATACGGTTTCCATCACCTTTGCCGAAGAATGTAGCACCCTTAATTTTGACGGAATAGATGATCACGTGCTTATGGGCGACCACTATGACTTTTCGGGAACTGATTTTACTCTGGAAGCATGGGTAAGACCAAAATCAGTCAACGGAACAAAAACCATACTTTCCAAAAGGAACACAGGAGACATGGCTTCAGGAGGATACGACCTGAACATCACTAACGGCGTCATTAGTTTCAGATGGAATAACAACAAAGTCTATTCTACCCATCAAATTGGAACTGATCGATGGTATCATGTGGCGGTTATTTTTTCAGCAGGTACCCCTAAAATTTATGTTGATGGAATTCTGCTTCCCTTACAGTACGATATCTCTGTTTCGGGGAATCCTGCCGAAACCAGTTACCCTTTTATGATTGGAGGAGCTAATTATGTGCACACTCCCAGTAAGCCAAAGAATTTATTCCATGGCTGGATCGAAGAGGTAAGAATCTGGAAAACTGCTCTTTCAGAAGAACAATTAAGGTTCATGATGAATCAGCGGGTTGAACTGGCTGCCGATGGTGCAAGTGTCAAGGGGGAAATTCTTCCCATGAATGTTCCCGGTAATTTGCTGTGGTCAGATCTTTCGGGTTACTACAGGCTGAAAGTAACAGAGATCGATGAGGTAAATGGTACTACTCCCGATATCGCCCCTTTAAGTGTCCCTGGAAATCTTCGGAACATTGAAGAAGAGCAAGAGAATTCAGCACCACTGCCCTATATTTCTGTAGAAAATATTCCAGATCAGACCGATAGCTGGTGGGATAAAAATTCGTGGTTGTATCCTAATTATTGGGATGCTCCAAACAGTACCGGCATAAACGGAGAGAAGATCGAGTGGAACATCGCCTGGGTTTCAGATACGTTACACTCAGGGAACCGCGACATCACCTTATTAGGTTTGCTTTTAAAATCGGGAAAGCTGGATATGTTGGGAACCAATCCTACCAGTGTCACCCAGGCAGGGACAGGTAATGGTCTCATCATTACAAAATATCTTGATCTGGATGGGTTTATTGATCTTAATGGAGAATCGCAACTGGTACAGCCTGAAGGAAGTATTCTTGTAGGCTCTGGCAGGTTGGATCGAGACCAGCAGGGTACCGGGAGCAGTTATAATTACAATTATTTTTCTTCCCCTGTGAGTACCAGAGGGAATGAACCCAACTCAGGTTATACTGTAAAAAGTGTATTGCGTTCGGGTACAGATCCTCTCCAACCGGATACCATACACTTTAATTACCAGTACCATTTTGCAGACGGGCCGTTAAGCGATCCTCTGAAAATAAGCACCTACTGGTTGTATAAATTCCACGGAAAGGCAGGAGAATACAATCAATGGCACTGGGTAGGACAGAACAATCATCTGGATGCCGGGGAAGGATATACCATGAAAGGTTCTTCAGGGCATCTAGATATCCTGGATCTACAGAATTATGTGTTCACAGGGATGCCCAATAACGGTCCCATCAAATTCACTGTAGGCACAAATGAAAACAGGTTAATAGGAAATCCGTATCCCTCAGCTATTGATGCCGATAAGTTCATAGAGGACAATCTTAAGAACAGTAGTGGTGATTATATTTTTAATGGTACTCTTTACTTTTGGTCCCACTTTAAGGGAAAAACCCATTATCTCACTCGATACGAGGGAGGTTATGCCATGTATAATCTGATGGGTTCGGCAAGAGCCGTTGCCAATGATGCCCGCATTAATGCTACCGGAGAAATTGGCGGTATGGAACCTCGCCAATTTATTCCCCCAGGACAGGCTTTCTTCATCAACACTCTAAAAGATGATGAAATACCAGATGGCACAACAAAACTTCCGTTACCCGTGGGTATGGTAGGAGGAGAGATAAGTTTTGGAAACAGTCAAAGAGTATTCCAAAGGGAGGATCCTGCAAAAGCTGTTTTCCACAGCAAGGAAAAACCGCAAATGGGAACTTCAAAAGAAACAGAAGAGGAAGTTGCTGAAAAAGACACCCGCAAAAAGATATGGTTAAAATCCAGGTCTCCCCTGGGTTACCACAGACAATTGCTTATTGGGGCAGACAGTAAAACCACCATGAACTTTGATCCCGGTTATGATGCACCACTACACGATGTGGTGGATGAGGATATCTACTGGAAGTTAAAGAACATGGAACTGGTGATCCAGGGAGTGCCCGATTTCCACAAGGAAATAGAATTACCTCTGGAGGTCAAAACGAAACATGAAGGGGAATTTACTATTGAAATTGACAAACTGGTGAACATACCTGATGATTTTGCCATTCTTTTAAAAGATACTTTAGATAACGAACTTCATGACCTGAGAGCTTCAGAATTTAAATTTAATGCAATGCCGGGTATCATTAATGACAGATTCTCCATAGTTTTTCTGAATGAGAAAAAGGAGCCGGAAGAAATTCCGGATGCAGAGGAAACCGTCAATAATGTTGACCTTCTCTTTTCAAGAGAAGAAAGTACGGTAAATATTTTTAATCCTGATCTGGTCCCCATGGTAAAAGCTTCTTTATATGATCTTAATGGGCAGCATTTGCGGCATTACGATTATGTACCAACAGAAAAGCTGGCCAGACTTGCCATCCCCTTACTTTCGCAGGGAGTTTACCTACTGAGACTTGAAACAGCGAACGAAACCTCGGTACTGAAATTTATTATTGATTAGGTTTCGTCTTTTTAGATCATTACAACCACCTGTCAGTTGGCAGGTGGTTTTTTATAGGTTACAAGCTTTCTTTTGTCTTTTTTTGATCTTTTTTTGATCTTTTTTTATTGGTCAATGGAATAAGCTTGAAAGGCAAATCTTCCAAAAACTATAAATTAATCAGTTTTTTCCTACAAAAAATTATTTTCACAGCTTTAGTAGAGCTTTGATACTTACTGACTTCCCGGGATCTTTATGACTGTTTATTAGAGATTTAGACTAATAATATTTAGTTAAAAGGTATAAATTCTCGTTAAAATGCGTATTTTTGTCGTTAAAGTGCGTCTGCGTATGGAAAAAATTACTTTAACTGGGAAGATCTGGACCCTTGTTTCCGTTTTTATCTTTTCGACCATAGTTTTCTCAACAGCTTCTACTTCTAATCTGGCTGATCTGGAGATAACACAAGTCGATGTAACAGGTGTTGAGTGTGCGACATATAACACTGGTTCCATAAAAGTTTCAGTTTCCGGCGGAACTGGTCTTTATTCCTATGAATGGACACGAAATAGTGACGGAACAGTTTTTACTACCTCTGAAGGTTTCTTATCGAATCTTTCAGCCGGTATATATCAGGTATACGTAACGGATGAAAGCGGATCTTCAATAACCTCAGATCCTATAGAAGTTTTAGTCACAGATTCAGAATTACCGGTAATAACTGCCGCCGATTTATTGTTAAATGCTGATGCCGATAATTGTTTTTCATCAAACGTGGTTTTTAATGAATCGGCTACAGATAACTGTTCGGTAGGGAGTCCCCTGGGTACTCGTGATGATGGTGAGCCATTATCAAATCCTTATCCTGTCGGTGAAACAATCATCACCTGGACGGTCACCGATGTTAACGGCAATGCGGCAATACCCGTTGAACAAAAAATAGTAGTAACAGATGATCAGGCTCCTGTTGCCGTTCCCAAAGATGTCACGATTTACCTGGGAGCTACCGGGACCGCCAATCTCACTCCGGAGGAAGTCGATAACGGCTCCTGGGACAACTGTCCCTCTTCCCTGGCCCTTTCACTTAGTCAGACAATCTTTGATTGTTCCAACTTAGGTACAAACCCTATTACATTCACCGCTTCAGATGGAAAAAATGCCGATAGTGAAGTGGAAATCCTGGTTACGGTTTTAGACGATCTGGCACCGATAATCACTGCAGAACCCATCAATGTCTCCACAGATCCCGGCCAGTGCTATGCTACAGTTGCCATGGCAGCTACCGCAGTAGATAACTGCGAAACCGCAGATCTTCAGGGAGTGCGCAGCGATGGCCTTGCTCTTACCGATACTTATCCTAAAGGGACTACCACAATTACCTGGACGGCTTCAGATCCTTCCGGAAATGATATTTCAGTTGATCAAACGATCACCGTTTCAGATAACGAACCGCCGGTGATAGCACACGCTGCATCCATTACCAAGAACAATTCCGAAGGAGAGTGCTATGCTTCAGTTGCGGTTTATCCTCCAAACGCTACCGATAATTGCGGAGTGGATGAACCTGTAGGCATCAGGAATGACGGACGTCCCCTTTCTGCCACTTATCCTGTGGGAACCACTGTGATCACGTGGGATGTAACGGATATTAACGGAAATCAGGCAGAATCAGTAAAACAGGTTATTACGGTAGTCGATGCCGAAAAACCTGTTGCACCAATCCTTCCTGATATCGAGACAAGTTGTGAGATCACCCTAACTCCACCTATAGGAGAGGACAACTGTTCTCCTTCAGAAAAGATCAGGGTCACTACCGATGATCCTCTTACCTATAAACCACAAAATAACATTAGTGAACATATCATTAAGTGGAGGTTTGAAGATGAAAAAGGGAATATAAACTATGCAGAACAAAAACTGATCATCAATCCCATTATCACCACCATTACTACTTCTGAAGTTACCTGTAATGGCGGAAATGATGGTTCCATTGAGATTGAAGCCATAGGCGGAGAATCCCCCTACACCTTTGCCCTCAATAATGGAAGTTTTAGCAACAGTTCCGTTTTCACCGAACTTACTGCCGGGATCTACAGTGTGAAGGTAAAAGATCAAACAGGATGTATTTGGGAAGAAGCAATAGAGATCGTTCAACCCGATGCTCTGGCATATACTCCACCCGCAGATGGTGTTGTAGCTTCTACAACCGCCGAAAGTTGTTTTGGTGCTCAGGACGGCAGAATTCAGATAAACGGCAATCTAACCGGCGGAAACGGCACCTATGAATATTCTGTTGACAATATTAACTTCAGCAGCAATCCAATTACCGGATTGTCTTCTGGAGAATACGAAGTGTATGTTCAAGACAGCAATGGGTGTAGACTCTCACAGGTAATTCCCGCTGTTGTAGAAGGTCCAGATGAACTCAAAGCTGATATAAATTCAATTGATGCCAGCTGCTATCAGACAAATTCAGGAAGTATTACGGTTTCAAATCCTTCGGGAGGTAATAGCACTCCCTACAGCTTTAGAATCAATAATGGAAACTGGCAAAGCAATTCTACTCCAACAGGATATCAGTTTACCGGTCTTTCCGCAGGATCCTACATCGTAGAAATGAAAGATGGAAGTGGCTGCCAAAAGATTTTAGACACTATTATTCTTACAGAACCTGATGCCTTAGTACCCAATATCACTACCACCAGAACTACTACTTACGGCTCTACCACAGGAACTGCAACAGCGGCTCCTACCGGGGGTAATGGTAACTATACCTACGAATGGAGAAATCCTGCAGGAAATCTTTTTGCCACTACACAATCTGTCAGTGGCTTACGAGGCGGAACCTATGAAGTCACCGTTAGTGATTCCAAAGGCTGTAGTGTTACAGAAATTTTTCAAATCTTTGATGCCGTAAAGGCGGAGATAAGTGCGATCTCAGTGTGTTTAGAAACTGAAGATACTATTAGAACCTCCACCTTTCAGGTAGACCTGGATCAAACTATAGGTGGGGAAGGTGAATCTTACACTTTCCAGTATTCATGGGATTTCGGCGAAGGCGCCTCATTACCTGCCGGAACAACCGGTATTGGCCCCTTTAAAGTAAGTTATTCTTCAATAGGGGACAAAACAATTACTCTTACGGTCACTGATCAAGGAGGCAACATAACAGTTCACACTTTTCAACACTATGTTGGAGAATGCTTCGAGACCTGTGATTCCTCCCTGAACTTTGCTGCCTATAATGATAGTTTTTACATTGGGGACGCTAACGGAGTGAAAATGGGGACAGATGAATGTGACGATTCCACCCCCATGTACATCTGGTTCATAGCTTCGAAAAGTTCAAACGTTTACCGCCTGTATTCGGAATTCATCTACACCGTTTCTACAGCCTCCTCCACCAAACAATATAAAGCAACCAATTGTTTTGAAAAGCTTGGTGCCGATGGAGTTCCTGTCAAGATCGAACCCAACGATAAAGTACGGCTTAACCAGATTGGACCGGGTGAAAACCAGATCAACTGGAAATGTGATGAGGTATTGAACCTCATCCACATCACTTACAAATGGACCAACAACAATAACAAAGCTTGTGGAGACACCGAACGTAATATGTGCGCCTCAAGCAATGAAACAATTCCGGTAGCCACTCCAATTAGAGCATATGCCGAAGCTACCAATACCTGTCACGGGGTAGACGAGGGTTCTATAATTTTATATGCTTTTGGAGGAACCGGAGAATTTGTTTTTGAGGCATATAACAACACCACAGAAGAGACCTTTTATTCCAACATCAACGTATTCAATGATCTGCCTGCCGGAAATTACACCGTTACTGTTACCGATAAAAAGGATGTAGCAGAGGAGTTAGGCCAGGAGAAAAATTCCTTTGTCATTGAAGATGTGGTTATCGAGGAGCCTGAAGAGGCTTTGGTTGCCACCGTAGATAGCGCAAATGTTTCCTGTTATGGTCAAAATGATGGCTGGGCCGAAGTGACTTCGGTTACGGGCGGCGTTCCGGGCTATACCTATCTGTGGAATGATTCCGCAGCCCAGAAGACAGCGAAGGCTGTAAATCTTGGCCCAGGTACATATACCGTGACCATTACCGATACCTGGGGCTGTACAACGATGCAAGCTGCCACCATCACCCAACCTCTTGCCCTCACAAAAGCCAATGCAGGCCCGGACCAGACTAAATGCGGTTTCACCTCTACCAACCTGGAAGGGAATCCGGCTGTTTCCGGAAATGGCAAATGGGAGATCGTTTATCAGCCTGCCGGAACTTTACCGATAATTACCGATCCGACTGATCCGAATTCATCCTTTACAGCAACAGAAGGCAAGTATGAGCTTTCATGGACCATTTCTAATGCCGATGGCTCTTGCTTTACAACAGATACCGTTGTGATCAATATCATCGAAGATTGTAATTTCCTCGATTTTGATGGTCTGGATGACTATGTGGATATGGGAACAGAATCGTATAACCTTAGTAGTGGTCCTTTCTCCATAGAAGCCTGGGTAAAATTAAAATCAACAGCCGGGACCAGGACTATTCTTTCCAAAAAAGACTACTCCGGAACTTCAGGAGAAGGATATGAACTGGTGATCACTTCAGGAGGGGTACCAACTTTCAAGACTGGGAATATTAGCATTTTCCCTAACTCTTCAGTACCGCTGAACACCCAGCGATGGTATCACATTGCCGTAATATATGACGGCTCTGTTGCAAAACTGTTTGTAGACGGACTGCAGGTGAACAGCCTTACCACCCCAAATCCAAAAGCATCTGCGGCTCCTTTTATCCTTGGAGCTACTTATGACAGCAAATCTTTGCGTTTAACAAAGCCAACAACTCATTTCAACGGGTGGATAGAAGAAGTGCGATTATGGAAAAAAGCCCTGACTCCAGAACAGCTGAGATTCATGATGAATCAGAGATTGATAAAAAATACTGCAACAGATGGTACTGTAAACATTAAAGGAACCGAGCTACCAATGAATGTTCCGGGGCCGCTCTTATGGAGTGATCTGGCAGGATATTACCAGTTATTGGCTTTGGAAGCGGCCGACGGAAACGGCACCACCCTGGATCTTTCTGACAATCCGATTCCGGGCGTTCTGAAAAACATAACCACCTTCCAGGAAAACACCGCTCCTCTTCCTTACGTCTCAAAAAGGGACGGAAACTGGAGAGATATCGAAGCTTCGACCACTCCCTGGTTGTACGGCCGCGGAAGATGGGATGCCCCCAACAGTTTGGGTATCAATCAGCAACCTATTGACTGGAACATCGTAAGAAGTTCCCATAATCTCATTTCCGGGAACAAGAACATTACTGTTCTTGGACTATTAATGGATGAAAAAAAATCGGCGGAGGGTACTTTGGAAAGCAGTTTGTCAATTTACGATCCAAACCATCACCAAGATGAGTACAACCCGGGACATGCCCTTAGAGTCACCCACTATTTGAAACTTAATAGTTTCCTTGACCTTGTGGGAGAATCACAGTTACTGCAGGACGAAGGCAGTATTTTAGAAGAAACCAGCACCGGTTACCTGGAAAGGGATCAACAAGGAACAGCCAGCAGTTATAACTACAACTACTGGTCTTCCCCGGTAAGTCCCCGCGGCGGCGCAAACAATTCCCCTTACACCATTAAAAGTGTGCTTAGAGACGGAACCGATCCGGAAAATCCCGGTTCCTTGATTTTCAATTACCAGTATCACTGGGCTGACCATACCTATACGGGTAATAAGAGGATCAGCACCTACTGGTTATACACTTACACCAATTTTAAAAGCAATACCTATTCAGAATGGCATTATGTTGGGGAGAATGGCGAAATTAAGGTAGGAGAAGGATTCACAATGAAAGGTACTTCCGGTTCAGCATCAATTAAAACCCGACAGAACTACACCTTCACCGGAAAACCCAATAACGGAACCATAAAGCACCAGGTTTCCCCGGGCAATGATTATCTGGTTGGAAATCCATACCCTTCTGCCATAGACAGCTGGGAATTCATTCGGGATAATATTAGGGATGGTGGAAACCGTAGTGAGAATGTTTTCAATGGAACTCTATACTTCTGGGACCACTTCTCCGGAAAGACCCATTATCTCCAAAGGTATGTGGGTGGCTATGCCACGTTAAACCTGGCTGGAGGAATTGAGGCGATCGCTACCGATGAACGAATTAATGCTACTGGAGAAAGTGCCGATAAAGCTCTTAATCCACGCAGATACATTCCTGTAGGACAGGCTTTTTATGTAAGCACACAGTTGGACGAGGAATTATCTGGCTTAACTCAGGTTTCGGGTGGTGAGATTATTTTTAAGAACAGTCAAAGAGCCTTCGAAACCGAGCACCAGGTAGATGACGAATCCATCTTCAAATCAAAAGAGGAAAAAGAAGCTCAAAAACAACAGTCTGACCAGAGATCGAAGATCTACTTAAGATATAGTTCTCCCGAAGGTTTCCACAGGCAGATCCTGGTTACACAGGACATTAATACTACCTCTGGGTTTGACCTGGGGTATGACGCCCCCCTCATCGAGAATATAGATGAAGATATGTACTGGCTCATCCATGATGTAGGCTTTGTAATTCAAGGGGTACCTGATTTTGGAAGCGAAAGGGAATTACCTCTTACTGTAAAATTGCACCAGGATGGTGAGTTTACCATTGCCTTAGATAAGCTGGAGAATATTCCTGCTGGATTCCAAATACATCTAAAAGATACCTTAACCAAATCCACACACGATCTGCGAAAATCTGCATTTAAAATGACAGAAATTGCCGGATCGATAGAAGGACGATTCAGATTGGTTTTCCCTAACATTGAAGAGCCGGAAGAAACTCCTTCTATAGAGAAAACCTCCCTTACCTCCTACTATTCAAGTAAAGAAAGTAAGGTTTCCATTGAAAACCCTTATCTCATCCCTATTCAAAGGGCCACCATTTATGATCTGAATGGTAAAAAACTTTCTGAATATGGTGAGATACCGTTGGAGAAATTAGTTGAGTTACCGGTTAACAGAAGGGCTTCTGGTGTCTACATCATGAAACTCCAAATGGAGAATGAAAGCAAGTCAATAAAATTTATTGTGGAGTAATAGTTAGTTAGCGGCATGTTAGAATGCCATAAAAATAAAGCCTGAAAATTTTCAGGCTTTATTTTTTATACTTCAGGGGTAAATGCACTACTTTTTTCGTTTCAAAGAATTCCTCTTCGAAATAATCCTTTAGCTCATAAATCGTCGCTTTGGGATAGTCTTTCAATTCTTCTGAAAGATCTCCGCCCTTCAGGTAAAGTATTCCATTCTTTAATTCATGTTTGCTCTCTTTCGCTATTTTTCCCTGCACCCAATGAACAAAAGTTGGCATAGCCGCCACTGCCCGGCTCACGATGAAATCAAATTTTCTATCTATCTGCTCTACTCTGGCATTGGTCGTTTCCACATTTTGAAGTCCGAGTCCTTCAGAAACTTCATTTACCACCTTTATCTTTTTTCCGATACTATCTACAAGTCTAAAATTAACTTCTGGAAACAATATTGCCAGTGGGATCCCGGGAAAACCTCCTCCTGTGCCCACATCCAGGATCGAAGCACCTTTTTTGAAAGGTTGCACTTTTGCGATTCCAAGGGAATGAAGCACATGCCGCAGGTACAATTCATCCACATCTTTGCGGGAAACCACGTTGATCTTGCTGTTCCAGTCTTTGTATAATTCCTGCAGGGCAGCGAATTTTTCTTTTTGCTCCGGAGAAATTTCCGGGAAATATTTTTGAATTAATTCCAAAATTTTACAATTTTTAGCAAAAGTAAATAAATTGAAGCAGTTAATTATGACCTTATATACTGGGAAAGGATTTTTATACTTTACCTTTGTGATCAATTTTTATATGATTTAATGAATACTAATAGCGTACGTTTTTCCCGAACAGATTCAGCCAAATTCTTTCGAACGCTGAACAAAAGGGTCAATTTATATTTTAAAGAGAACAATCTTTCGAAAACCGGAAACTGGAGACTACACCTTAAAGCCATTGTGATGTTCTCCCTTTTCCTTTCCCCTTATTTCCTTATCCTAAGCCTTGAGATCTCTCAATGGTGGATGCTCCTGTTAACAGTAGTGATGGGTGTTGGAATGGCCGGAGTCGGCATGAATATCATGCACGATGGAAATCACGGCTCCTACTCCAACAACAAATGGGTGAACCGCTTTATGGGTGGAACTATTTACATTCTTGCCGGAAATGTTTACAACTGGCAGGTGCAGCATAATGTGCTTCACCACACTTACACCAATATCCATGGGCATGATGAAGACCTGGAAGCGGGAAGGATCATCAGGTTCTCTAAACATTCCAAATGGTACAGCTTTCACAGGTTCCAGCACTATTATTCGGTTTTTCTTTATGGACTATTGACCTTCAACTGGGCACTAACGACAGATTTCACCCAGACAAAGCGGTACCTTTCGCGTAAACTCTCCTATGGAAAATTGCCAAGTCCGCTAAAACAATGGAGTCTACTGGCAATCACCAAACTCATTTATGTATCTATTTGGATTGTGATCCCAATGTTCTTCGTTCCGGTCGCCTGGTGGAAGATCCTTATCGGATTTTTCGTAATGCACTATACCGCAGGATTAATTTTGAGCATCGTTTTCCAACTGGCTCATGTGGTTGAAAAGACCGAAATGCCCTTACCCGATGATACGGGATCTATGAAGAATACCTGGGCCATTCACCAGCTTTTCACCACCGTGAACTTTTCAACAAAAAACAAGTTGGTCAACTGGTTCACCGGGGGGCTTAATCACCAGGTGGAGCATCACATTTTCCCCAACATTAGTCACATTCACTACAGTAAGATCTCAAAAATCGTTAAAGAAACGGCAAAGGAATGCCAGTTACCTTACAACGAATACAATACTACCAGGGCTGCTATTGCTGCACATTTTAGGCACCTCAAGGAAATGGGTGCGAAACCTGCAGTTCCAGCCTAACCTAAAACCAAAATAACTTGCATGTATAATTTATCCAACCGCATCAAGAGCATGTCTACCTCCCAAACTTTGGCCATGGCTGCCAAATCACGGGAGTTAAGGGCAGAAGGAAAAGACATTATTGGCCTGAGTCTCGGCGAACCCGATTTTAATACACCCGATTTCATTAAAGAGGCTGCTATTAAAGCCATTAATGAAAATTACAATTCCTATACCCCGGTAGATGGTTACGTCGAGCTTAAAGATGCCATCATCACAAAGTTCAAGAGAGATAATGACCTCACTTACGATAGATCTCAGATTGTAGTATCAACCGGTGCAAAACAATCCCTGGCCAATGTTGCTATGGTGATGCTCGATCCAGGAGACGAGGTAATCCTGCCTTGCCCTTACTGGGTAAGCTATGCCGAGATCGTAAAACTTGCCGAAGGTGTTCCGGTTGAAGTTCCTACTACCGTAGAGACCAATTTTAAAATAACCCCGGAACAGCTGGAAAAGGCGATCACTCCTAAAACAAAAATGCTCTGGTATAGTTCTCCATGTAATCCCAGCGGGATGGTGTATAGCAAAGAAGAATTACGTGCCCTGGCCGATGTCTTGGTTAAATATCCCGATATCATCGTCGTGAGCGATGAGATCTACGAGCACATCAATTTCGTAGGCGATCACGCTTCCATGGCACAGTTCGACGATATGTATGACCGCGTTGTGACGGTGAACGGAGTTTCCAAAGCCTTTGCCATGACCGGCTGGAGGATTGGATATATTGGCGCTCCTGCGGAAATTGCCCGCGCCTGCAACAAAATGCAGGGACAGATCACCAGTGGGGCGAATTGTATCGCACAGAGAGCGGTGATCACAGCCTTGGAGGCACCTGTGAGCAAGATCCAATATATGATAGACCGGTTTAAAAGCCGTAGAAAATTAATGATCGATCTGCTGAATGATATTCCAGGTTTCGTGATCACAGAACCCGAGGGAGCTTTCTATGTATTCCCAGATGTATCTCATTTCTTCGGAAAGACCTTAAATGGTCACAAGATCAACGATTCTACAGATTTCTCTATGTTCCTGCTGGAAGAAGCATTAGTTGCCACGGTGACAGGTGATGCTTTCGGAAGTCCAAATTGCATCAGGTTCTCCTATGCTGCCAGTGAAGCAGAGATCGAGGAGGCCATGAAGAGGATCAAAAAGGCGGTTTCTGAAGAATAAATTAAATATTAAGATCGAATGCTGAATCCCTGTTCCAATAGAATGGGGATTTTTTTGTTTCTGAAACTAAAATAATTTACCGCAATAAATCTCGAAAAATACCAATTTTGACAGGGATTTTTCACCAAACTTCAGACTCCTTACTGACCATAGACTACTGACTACCCATCATCTGTTCCTCCAGAAGAATGGCGTTAGCAAGATCAAAACCGTGAACAGCTCCAGCCTACCTATGAGCATCAAAAAGGCACACCACCACTTTCCGGCGAAAGGCAGGGCGTCATAATTATTCACCGGTCCCAAAAATCCGAAAGCGGGACCAATATTTCCGAGGGAAGAAGCCGCTCCCCCGATAGCCGTCTCAAAATCGAGACCCATAGAAGCCAGGACTACCGCCCCAATAATAAATGAAAGCATATAAAGTATAAAGAATCCAAGAATATTGAAAACGATCTTTTTACTGATGCTTTTACCGTTATAATGAACCGGTAAAACTGCATTTGGGTGCAGGGTTCTTTTGAATTCGATAAGGCCATTTCGTATCATGATCACATGCCGCATCACTTTTACACCACCCGCCGTAGAACCGGCAGAACCGCCAAGAAAGAACATTCCGAAGAAGAATACAGTTAAAAAGGGAGTCCACATAGTATAATCTGCCGTCACAAACCCGGTAGTGGTCACCACCGCCAGCACCTGGAAAAGGGCATGCCTGAATGCGCTTTCTGTCTCTCCAAAGACCATAGGATGGTCAATTGATGACAAACCAGGATCTGCCCTGAGAATGATCACAATTGCGGCAACTATAGTAAAACTGACTATAAAGTAACTGTACCACTTGAATTCTTCATCCCTGATCACCTTCAGGAACTTTCCTTTAAACCCGAAGTAACTTATCACGAAATTGGTTCCCGCCAGGAACATGAAAAGAGCTATTATATACTGGATCAAGGGATTGTCATTCCAATAGGCAAGACTAGCATTCTTAGTGGAAAAACCTCCGGTAGACATGGTACTCAAAGCATGGTTGGCAGCATCGAAAAGCCCCATTCCGGCAAGTTTCAGCAATAGTGTTTCAGCAAAGGTAAGGCCCACATAAATGAACCAAAGTCGTTTTGCCGTATCTGTAATTCGGGGTTTCAACTTATCTGCGCTAGGGCCGGGAGCTTCCGCAGCAAACAACTGCATACCCCCAATTCCCAGTAACGGAAGAATCGCGATGGCCAACACGATGATCCCCATCCCTCCTATCCAGTGTGTAAGGCTGCGCCAGAAGAGGACACCTTTGGGAATAGATTCAATGTCGTTTAGAATGGTGGCACCTGTGGTGGTGTAACCAGACATGGTTTCGAAAAAGGCATTGGTAAATAAAGGAATGCTTTCGCTGAGAACATACGGCAGGGTGCCACTTAGCGCCATAAGAACCCATCCAAAAGTAACGATAAGATAACCGTCACGTTTTTTGATCTCCCGCCTGTGCCCTTTGGTAAAGAACATGAGCAACACTCCTGTTACTACCGTGATCAAAGCAGCGGTGAAGATCTCCAGCGCAACTCCGTCCTCATAATACATACTTACGGCGGAGGCTGTAAACATAAAACCACCATTGCAAACCAACAGCAGTCCCATAATATGACTAATAATAGGCTTATTGAGTCGTGGCATTACAGGAACATTTTTTCAACCTTATTTATAGAGTGCGGCAAACAACAAATTACCGCCCTGTCGCCCGGCCTTATGTTAAAATCTCCCAGGGCGATCTGCCCTTCTCCATCCCTGATGATCCCACCAATGATGGCCGATCGTGGAAAATCAAGGTCAACGATCCTTTTATTGGCAACTCTTGAGGTAGGTTTTACAATGAATTCCAGCAACTCGGCATCCATATTGTTCAACCGGGTCATGGCCACAACTTCTCCTTTTCTAATATACCTGAAAATATTATTGGCAGCCAACAGTTTCTTATTGATCAAAGTGTCGATCCCAATAGAATGGCTTAACTGGAAGTAATCCATGTTCTCCACAAGGGCGATCGTACGTTTTACATTCTTGGATTTCGCCACCAGGCACGTCATTATGTTTGTTTCTGAATTACCTGTTACGGCAATAAAAGCATCCATATCTTGTATGCTTTCCTCCTCCAGCAATTCCACGTTTCTTCCGTCACCGTGAATTATCAGTGCCTTCGGCAATTCATCGGCCAGGTCAAAAGCAGTCCTTTTATCACTTTCTATGAGTTTAATGTTTAGCTTTTTCTTGCAGAGGTCATAACTGGTTTTACGGCCAATCTTACTACCTCCCAGGATCATTACATTTTTAACTTCATGTTTTTTCTTGCCGGTAAGTTTATAGAGATCGTTTACCCCACCTTTGGTGGTGATAAAATATACCTGGTCTCCATCCCGAAAATAGGTGTTCCCACGCGGAATTATAGTATCCTGACTCGCTTTTCGCTGCATAGCGATGGGCATAAAATGAATACCCGGAAATATCTTTGCGGTTTCTTTTACTGTTTTTCCAACGAAGGCAGCTGAATCTGAAAGACTTAACCCAACCATAGTAAGCGCACCGTTCTCAAACTCGTAACTATCATTAAAAGCCGACTGGTTTAACAGAAGTTCAATTTCCCGTGCCGCCAGGGCTTCGGGAGAGATCAACTCATCTATACCAAATTGAACAAACCCTATCTCCTCCTTGTTTTCCAGGAACTCAGTATTAGCAATTCTGGCAATAGTACGTTTGGCTCCTAATTGTTTTGCCAATACACAGACGGTAATATTTGTGGTTTCACTACTGGTCACCCCGATGACCAGGTCCACATCTTTCACCTGCGCATCTTTTAACACGGCAATAGAGGTTGCATCTCCACGCATGGTTCTAATATCCAGGTGGGTATCAGCATAGAGTAAATTTTCCCTGTTGATGTCAATTAAGGTAATGTCCTGTGACTCGTAAGACAATAATTTTGCTAAATGGAATCCTACTTCACCGGCACCGGCAATAATTATCTTCATAGAGGGAAAAATATTTTCAAGAGATACAAAGTTACAGTATTTACCTCAATCAAAAGAAAGTACCCCTCAAGTATTTAGTTTCCGTAGAAAAAATGCCCTATAAACTCGTATCTTTGGCAAAAATCTCAAAATGTCCAAAAAGATCACTCCATATAAAGATTCTGACCTCAACAAGAAAAAGCAGGTTGAGCAAATGTTTGATACTATCTCCACAAATTATGATGGGCTCAACAGGGTTATTTCATTTGGTATTGATGTGAAATGGAGAAAAAAAGTAGTGAATCTTGTAGGTAATACAAATCCCACCTCTGTTCTTGACATTGCCACGGGAACCGGTGATCTCGCTATAAATTTAACCAGGACGGGAGCTACAAAAATTGTAGGGCTTGATCTTTCTGAAGGCATGCTAGACGTAGGCAGGAAAAAGATTCGCGAAAAAGGGCTTTCTGAAAAGATCGAAATGGTACAGGGCGATTCTGAAGAGCTTCCTTTTGAAGACAATTCTTTTGATGCAATAACCGTTGCTTTTGGAGTGAGAAATTTCGAAGACCTGGAGAAAGGTCTCTCCGAAATTTTCCGGGTTCTTAAGCCCGGTGGAATTTTTGTGGTGCTTGAAACTTCTGTCCCTACTAAATTTCCGTTCAAACAAGGTTACCATTTCTACACCAAAAACCTTCTTCCTGTAATAGGGAAATTATTTTCTAAAGATAAAGTTGCCTATTCTTATCTTAGTGAAAGCGCGGCAGCTTTTCCTTATGGGGAGAACTTCAACAATATTTTACGTAAAACAGGGTTTATACATGTAGAAGATAAACCGCAGACCATGGGAGTGGCAACCATCTATACTGCGTCAAAGTAGATCTATGAGATTATATCTGACATTCGCATTCATGCTTTTTAGCGTACTCACTGCGCATGCCCAGATATTTACCCCAAATGATAAAGTGGACAATAACCCTACTTTCGACAAGCAACGCTGGTCCTGGGGCTATTTTCTTGGCTTTAATAATTACGATCTTAATTTTGATTATAAAGAATTTCGAGAAACTGAAGCGGTAGGACAGGATTTTTCCGTAGACCGCACCATTGGCTTTAATGTTGGGCTAATCGGAAATTTACGCCTCAATGAACATCTCGACCTTCGCCTGGAACCCGGAGTGGCTTTTAGCCGAATCAATTTTCAGTTTTATAAAGCCGAACCCGATTCCTTCAGGGAGATCAACAACACCTATGTTCATATTCCGCTTCTGCTGAAGTTCTCAACCACCCGCATCAACAACTTTAAGCCATTCGTGGTTGGAGGAGTTTCCACTTCCATTAACCTTTCCAGTAATCAAAATAATCCTGATGATAATGAGGATGGACAGTTCAGAATGAAAACCAATGCCTATTATTACGAAATAGGTTTCGGAATTGATCTCTATATGTATTACTTCAAATTCACCCCTTCAATTAGGGGAGTCTTCGGTTTGAGCGACGAAATGGTGCGGGATGACAGCCCGAATAGCCACTATACTGCCAACGTGGATAAAATGTCTTCCAGGGGTATTTTTATCAATTTCACTTTTCAGTAAAGCCCCTCCTTCGAAATTCACTCAGGAAAATTGCAGTAGCCGTAGCTACGTTCAGGCTTTCAGTTTCATGAGAAGCTCCGAATTGTGGAATGACAAGTTTCTTTGTAATGTAAGCTTCCACTTCGGAAGAAATTCCGTTGGCCTCATTGCCCATCACGATTATTCCTTCAGGTTTGATCTTTTCAGTATAAATATTCTCCCCTTCCAAAAATGCTCCATAAACCGGAAATTTTTCTTCGGTCTGCTTCAAAAATCCCGGTAAAGAAAGATAATTGATATTTACTCTCGCAATAGAACCCATCGTTGCCTGCACCACTTTAGGGTTGTAGCAATCTACAGTTCCTTCAGAACAGATCAACTTCTCAATTCCAAACCAATCACACATTCTTATGATCGTTCCCAGGTTTCCCGGATCCTGCACGTTATCCAAGGCCAGGATCAATCCATCCAATTCAGGATTTTCGGTCTTAGGTATTTCAAACACAGCAAGCGCGGTTTGCGGAGTGGTGAGTTTGCTGATCTTTTTTAGATCGGCCTCCCCAATAAGGTGGGTCTTTCCGTTGTCGGCTTCAAAAATATCTTCCGTAGTAAAGAGAGAATGAAGTTGCAGTGAGGAATCAAGTAACTCTAAAATGGCTTTTTTGCCTTCGGCTACAAACAGGCCGTGTTTTTGCCTGTACTTTTTTTGCCCCAGACTATTTATAAGTTTAATTTGGCTTTTGCTAAACATACCAAAGTTGTATTTTTGAACACTTTAAAATCACTACTTGAAACACTTTGGGGCAAAAATATCATTAATTCTTTTAACCTTCAGTTTACTTTCCTCCTGTAACGCAGTTAAAAGAGTTGAGGATGATGAACGCCTCCTCATCAATAATACCATTTTTGTTGACGGGGAGAAGATCAAGGAAAAAAGTATCTATAACCAGTTATACCAGGAGCCGAACACAAAGTTTTTAGGCCTTCCTATACAGCTCTATTTTTACAATCTTGCCAAACCCAATCCGGATTCGCTTTACCAGCAGTGGTTAACCAAAAAACCAAAAAGAAAAGAACGGCTTACCGATCTGCTTTCTGAAAAACAGGTGATAAGACTGGGGAACATCTATGTCAACATTAACGAATGGATCAAAGAAACCGGTGAACCTCCTGCCATTGTAGACAGCAGCCTTACCCAGCGATCGGCAGATCGCCTAAAAGCCTGGTACTGGAACAATGGTTGGTTCAATGCTGAAACCGGATACGAGATCCTTCCCGCCAAAAAGAAAAGGGCTAAAGTCAATTATTTCGTTTCTCCAAAGCAGCCATACGTGGTTGATTCCATCACTACCCGCATCGCCTCTATCGTGGCAGATTCCATTTACAAAGCTCACGCCGCCAATTCATTGATCGTGGAAGGCAGGCAATACCGCACCGAAGATTTTGGCGCTGAAAGAGAACGTCTTACCAGTCTTTACAGGAACAACGGACTTTACCATTTTGAACAGGAGTACCTAAGTTTTGAAGCCGACACTATTAATACCGATCATAAGGTAAATACGGCCGTCATCATCCAAAACCGGCAGGCAACCATTAACGGGACCGAGACCAGAATCCCGTTCAAAGTCCACAAAATTAGCAGGGTCAACATCTTTCCCGATTACACTTTTGAGAACCGCAATGAACCTATCACTGATACTGCTTCCAACGAGGGCTATCATATCTACAGCTTTGAAAAACTGAAGTACCGCCCAAGAGCTCTTACAGACGCTATTTTTATTTCCCCTCAAAGCATTTACTCAGACGAGCAGAGAAGTCTAACCTACAACCGGCTTAACCAGTTGAGGATCTTTAAATATCCCAACATCCAGTACATGGAAGATCCTGCCGACAGCACGGGAACAAATCTTATAGCCAATGTGTTCCTTACTGCCCGGCAGCGTTATTCCCTTGGGTTTGATTTCGATATTTCACAAAGCAACATTCAAAAATTCGGGATCGGGTTTGGAGGTTCCCTGCTTATTCGGAATGTTTTTAGAGGCGCAGAAATATTAGAGATCTCTGCCCGCGGAAGTATAGGGTCCTCAAAAGATGCGGCCAATGATACCGACCAATTTTTTGATATTACAGAAGTAGGTGTCGATATTGACCTCACCCTTCCCAGGATATTTTTTCCGGTTTCTACGGAAAGATTTATCCCCAAGTACATGTATCCGTTCACCACTTTTAGTCTGGGAGCCAGCACCCAAACCAACATAGGTCTCGACAAACAAAGTCTAACCGCCGTCATGAACTACCGCTGGCTGCCTTCCGAGATCAGGACTCATTTGCTTGACCTGGTGAACATTCAGTATGTAAGAAATCTCAACACCGGAAATTATTTCAACGTCTATCGGAATTCCTACGAAGAGCTCAATGACATCGCGACTTCAGAAAATGTAATTGCGGAGGAGGAGTATTTCGTTCTCAATGAGGATGGTTCGCGAAACCTGATCATCCCTGAAGGTGCCAATGCATTTCTAAGGGATGCGAGATTGGGAGAAGTCGAAAATCTTAGTGGGAGCCAAATTCGTAATCTGAATGACATTAGGGAAAGAAAGAACCGTTTAACCGAGGATAACCTGATCTTTGCATCAAACTTCTCTTACATCCTTAACAAGAAAGAAAATATATACGATGAGGATTTTTCCCGACTTCGCATTAAACTGGAAGCTGCCGGAAATGTACTTTCTCTGGCATCAAAACTTGCCGATCTGGAGCAAAATGCAGATGGCAAATACAGTGTATTTGGCGTGAATTTTTCCCAATATGCCAAAACCGAAATAGATTACATCAAACACTGGGATCTTGGCCGGAAAAATATTTTCGCGATCCGCACTTTTGGAGGTATCGCCATTCCCTACGGAAATTCCAACAGCATTCCCTTCATTCGAAGTTTCTTTGCCGGCGGACCCAACGACAACCGGGCGTGGCAACCTTATTCCCTGGGTCCCGGAAGCAGTGGCGGGAGAAACGAATTTAACGAAGCTAACCTTAAGATCGCTTTAAGCGCAGAATACAGATTTAATCTTTTTGGAGCTCTTAACAGCGCCGTTTTTGTAGACGCAGGTAACATCTGGAACGTGCTGGATGTAGTTGAGGAAGAAGCTTCAACCTTCACCTCCTTTTCAGACCTCCAGGAAATGGCAATAGGTTCGGGCGTGGGGCTGCGATACGATTTCGATTTCTTCGTTCTGCGGTTCGATGTAGGTTTTAAAACCTACGATCCTGCCAGGCCCGAGGGCAGCAGATGGTTCAGGGATTACAATCTTCCCAACGCAGTCTACAATGTAGGGATCAATTATCCTTTTTAAGCCGGCATTTTTTCTTATTTTTGTTATCCTAAAATTAAATCTTATGAGCCACAACATAAAACCCGGAGTAGCCACCGGAAAAGAAGTACAGGAAATCTTCAAATATGCTAAAAGCAAGAAATTCGCCTTGCCTGCCGTGAACGTTATTGGAAGCAGCAGCATTAACGCGGTACTTGAAACCGCTGCAGAATTGAATTCTCCGGTTATCATTCAATTCTCCAATGGAGGAGCCCAGTTCAACGCCGGGAAAGGACTTTCTAACGAAAATGAAAAAGCGGCCATTGCAGGAGCAGTAGCAGGCGCTAAACATGTTCATGAATTAGCAGAACTTTACGGTGCTACAGTGATCCTGCATACAGATCACTGTGCTAAAAAACTTACGGGATGGATTGACGGACTCCTGGATGCGAGTGAAAAACACTACGAGCAATTTGGAAAACCACTTTACAGCTCTCACATGCTGGATCTTTCTGAAGAACCACTTGAGGAAAACATCAACATTAGCCGCCAATACCTGGAGCGGATGAGCAAAATGGGAATGACCCTGGAGATTGAACTTGGAGTTACAGGAGGAGAAGAAGACGGAGTTGATAATACAGACATTGATTCTTCAAAACTCTACACTCAGCCTGAGGAAGTTGCATACGCCTATGAAGAATTGAGCAAAATAAGTGACCAGTTCACTATTGCCGCTGCCTTCGGAAATGTTCACGGTGTATACAAACCGGGTAACGTAAAACTTACACCAGTTATTCTGAAAAATTCTCAGGAATACGTTTCAAAGAAATTCGGAGTTGAAGAGAACACCATTGATTTTGTTTTCCACGGCGGAAGCGGTTCTACAGTAGAAGAGATAAGAGAAGCTATTGGCTACGGGGTAATCAAAATGAATATCGACACCGATCTTCAGTACGCGTACACCGAAGGGATCAGGGATTACATGGGAGAAAAAGCAGAATATCTGAAATCTCAGATCGGAAATCCTGAAGGTCCTGAGGTACCAAATAAAAAATATTATGATCCGAGAAAATGGATCCGAGAAGGAGAAATGACTTTTAAGGCCCGCTTAAAAAAGGCTTTTGAAGACCTTAATAATATCAATACTTTATAAACGAAAAGTTATCATTAACTTCAGGTCTACCTGAAATTAAAAATCCAACAGTCAATGGCTTGGTTTAGAAGAACACAAAAAGGGATACAAACGGCGACCGAAGATAAAAAGGACGTTCCAAAAGGTTTATGGTATAAATCCCCTACCGGAAAGATCGTAGATGCAGAACAACTGGAAAAGAATTTCTATGTTAGCCCCGAGGATGGTTACCACGTAAGGATTGGAAGCAACGAATACTTCAAGATCCTTTTCGATGATAACAAATACACAGAACTCGATAAGAATCTTACGTCTAAAGATCCTTTGGACTTTGAGGACACCAAAAAGTATACAGATCGTCTTACAGCCGCACAGGAAAAAACCGGACTTAAGGACGCTGTTCGCACGGCTGTTGGTAAATCAAAAGGAAAAGATATCGTGATCGCCTGTATGGATTTCAAATTTATAGGGGGTTCTATGGGAGCCGTTGTGGGAGAAAAGATCTCCCGGGCTGCAGATTACGCCCTTAAACATAAGATTCCGTTGATGGTGATTTCCAAGTCTGGAGGAGCGAGAATGATGGAAGCGGCGTATTCGCTTATGCAGCTCGCAAAAACATCGGCTAAACTTGCTCAGCTTGCCGATGCGAAGATCCCATACATCTCATTGTGTACAGATCCAACCACCGGGGGAACTACTGCTTCTTTCGCCATGCTGGGAGACATCAACATCGCCGAGCCGGGAGCATTGATTGGCTTTGCAGGTCCACGAGTGGTAAAGGATACCACCGGAAAAGATCTTCCGGAAGATTTCCAAACCGCAGAATTCCTTAAGGAACACGGATTTTTGGATTTTATCACCAAACGTTCAGAATTAAAGAACAAGGTGAACCAGTATATTGACCTTATTTTAAATCAGCCATTAAGAGCTTAAGAAGAGCCAAAACTCTGTTTTACTGAAGATCAAAAAATTAATTTACGGCAGAATAGTTAATTATATAGAAAGTAGTATATTTGCCGCCTGGCAGAAAAGCTGTCATATACATAAAAATCATTAAAATTAATATTGGAATGTATTTAACAAAAGAAGCAAAACAGGATCTGTTTGCAAAACACGGTAAAGGAAAGAATGACACAGGATCTGCCGAAGGGCAAATCGCTTTGTTCACTCACCGAATTGAACACTTGACCCAGCACCTTAAGAACAATCGTAAAGATTATAACACCGAAAGGTCTCTGGTAAGATTGGTAGGTAAAAGAAGAAGCCTTTTGGATTATTTAATGAAGAAGGATATCATGAGATATCGTGCAATCGTTAAGGAATTAGGATTAAGAAAATAATATCAAGGGGCTTCGCGCCCCTTTTTTTTATCCCTTTTTACTCTGAAACAGCTGAGCTTTAGCAAATTTTAATGGTTTTTTCTCCTTTCCTTAGAAAATTCTGTGTAAATTTTTAACCTGAAATTTTCGGTCTATACAAAGCTCTATTTTTTCACCTGAAAATTTTTAGCTTAACCGAAGAAAAAAGGCAGTTTTTCATTGGTCTTACAACAACCCACAACAACAACACAACCGTCCCGGCCGGCAAGTCGGGAGACCATTGTTTAACACCTCCTTCTAAAAGCAGGAGCAGAACTAAAATTTATTTATGATTCCAAAAACATTTAAAGAGGTTATCGAGCTTGGAGATGGCAGAACCATTTCCCTCGAAACCGGAAAACTGGCAAAACAGGCCCATGGTTCTGTTGAGCTAAGGATGGGGAATGCCGTACTTCTATGTACCGTGGTATCTTCACACACACCAACCACAATGGATTTCTTTCCGTTGACACTAGATTACCGTGAAAAATTTGCAGCAGCGGGCCGTTACCCGGGCGGATTCTTCAAAAGAGAAGCAAGACCAAGCACCGAGGAGATCCTGGTGATGCGTCTTGTTGACCGCGTATTGCGGCCTCTTTTCCCTTCAGACTATAAGTTTGAAACCCAGGTGATGATCCAGTTAATGTCTCATGACGAAGAAGTAATGCCCGATGCTCTTGCAGGATTGGCCGCTTCTACAGCGATCCAGCTGAGTGATATTCCTTTTGAAGCTCCTATTTCTGAAGTTAGAGTTGCCCGAATCAACGGGGAATTTGTGATCAACCCAAGCCGAAGCCAGTTAAGTGAAGCAGATATGGACCTTATGGTTGGTGCTTCTGAAGACTCTGTGAGTATGGTAGAAGGTGAAATGGACGAATGTTCGGAAGAGGAAATGGCAGATGCTATCAAGTTCGCTCACGAAGCAATCAAGATCCAGTGCCAGGCTCAGAGACGTTTAGCTGAAGCTGTTGGTAAAAAACCAACTCGTGAATACGAAGTAGCAAGGACCGATGAAGCTATCAAAGAGAAAGTATTTGATGCCGCTTATCAAAAAATATATGATGTTGCAAAACAAGCTCTTGGAAAACATGAGCGCAGCACTGCTTTTTCTGAAATAAAAGAAGAAGTCAAAGCTCTTTTTTCTGAAGAACAACAGGAAGAAGATGGTGCTTTGATCTCCAAATACTTTAAGGAAGCGCACAAAACTGCGGTACGAGACCTTACTTTAAAAGAAGGTATTCGTCTTGACGGTAGAAAAACTAATGAGATTCGCCCTATCTGGTGTGAAGTAGACTATTTACCATCCACACATGGTTCGGCTATCTTCACTCGTGGAGAAACTCAGGCGCTTGCTACTGTAACGCTGGGTACTTCAAGAGAAGCAAACCAGGTAGATCTTCCAACTTACCAGGGAGAGGAAACCTTTTATTTACATTACAACTTCCCTCCATTCTCAACCGGAGAAGCTTACCCAATCAGGGGAACTTCAAGGCGTGAGATAGGACATGGTAACCTGGCACAAAGAGCCCTTAAGGGAATGGTACCAGATGACTCTCCCTATACTATTCGTGTAGTTTCTGAAGTCTTGGAATCCAACGGATCTTCTTCAATGGCTACGGTTTGTGCGGGAACCATGGCCTTGATGGATGCCGGGGTACAATTGACCAAGCCAGTTTCAGGAATCGCTATGGGACTTATCTCCCAGGGAGATGATTTCGCTGTACTTTCTGATATTCTTGGTGACGAGGACGCATTAGGAGACATGGACTTCAAAGTAACCGGTACTGCCGATGGTATTACCGCTTGTCAAATGGA